>CAZVCQ010000574.1:0-2052 GCA_964626085.1 uncultured bacterium | reverse complement strand
ACGACTGTGTCCCGCGGGTTGGATACTATCGGCGACGCAATCGGCTCGTCGGCGATGATGACCGTGCAGTTGGCCGTGCCGCCGCGCATCTCCGGACCGTACGAAGGCAGCCAGACGACCTCCTTGCCCAGGCTCATGCCGACCTCGGCCAGCAGCTTCCCTGCCAGCATCACGCCCTGGCCGCCGAACCCGGCGAATACCGCTTCAACCTGCATCTCACGCCTCCTTTGCCGGCTCAGGAGCTGCTTCGGTCTTGACTTCGGGCGCCTCCTCGTATTTCTTGAAGTTCTGAACCGGGTAGTAAGGCACCATGTGCTCCTGCAGCCACTTGGTTGCATCAAACGGGGTCATTCCCCAGTTGGTCGGGCAGGTAGACAGCACTTCCACAAAGGTGAAGCACTTGTTGTCCCGCTGCAGCTCGAAGGCGGTCTTGAGCACGCGCCGTGCCTTCACCACCTGCTGCGGCGTATGGACGGCCACCCGCTCGATGAAGCCGGGCGTGCGCAGGCTGGCGAGCAACTCGCACATCCGGATCGGGTAGCCGACGTCATTGACGTCCCGTCCCTTGGGGCTGGTAGTCGTCACCTGACCGGGCATCGTTGTCGGCGCCATCTGGCCGCCGGTCATGCCGTAGACAGCGTTATTTATGAAGACAACCGTGAACTTCTCTCCGCGGTTGGCGGCGTGAATAATCTCGGCCATGCCGATGGACGCCAGGTCGCCGTCGCCCTGGTAGGTGAAGCATATAAGGTCCGGCCGCGCCCGCTTGATGCCGGTGGCCAGCGCCGGGGCCCGACCGTGGGCCGCCTGCTGGAAGTCCATGTTGAAGTAGTTGAACGCCAGCACCGAACACCCGACCGGCGCGATGCCCACAGTCTTCTCGCGCAGGCCCAGCTCGTCGATGACCTCGGCAATGAGCCGATGGGCGATGCCGTGAGTGCAGCCCGGGCAATAATGGGTGGCTACGTCGGCAAGAGCTTCGGGTCGCTTGAACAGGGTCTTCACGACTTGCCTCCTTCCAGGCGCGACTTGACCGCGTCGACGACTTCCTCCGGCGACGGCACGATGCCGCCGGACCGGCCGAAGAAGTAGACCGGCTTCTCGTGCCCCATCGCGCAGTGCACGTCCTCGACCATCTGCCCCATCGACATCTCGACCGACAGCAGGAACTCGGCCTTGCGTCCGAGCTCCAGCACCTTCGCATCCGGGAAGGGGAAGAGCGTTATCGGCCGCAGCAACGCAGCCGCAATCCCCTGCTCCCTCAACTGCCCGATCGCGGTCTTGCAGATGCGGGCGGTCGTGCCGTAGGCCACCAGCAGCACCCGGTAGGGCTTGTCGGTGTTGTACTCCTCGAACCGTATCTCCTCGCGTCGCATCTTCTCGTACTTGGCGGCCAGTACGATGTTGAGACGCTCCTCGACCTTCGGGTCGAGGTAGAGCGAATTGACCACGTTGGGCTTGCGCCCCTTGGCGCCGGTAGTCGCCCAGTCCTTGGGCGGCAGGGGCGGGAACTTCGGCTCCTTGAACTCGACCGGCTCCATCATCTGGCCGATCATGCCGTCGCCGACCACCATCACCGGGTTGCGGTAACGGTCGGCCCGGTCGAACGCCAGCGGCATCATGTCCACCGCTTCCTGCACGGACGAAGGCGCAAGCACCAGGCAGCGGTAGTCCCCGTGCCCGCCGCCCTTCACCGCCTGGAAGTAGTCGCCCTGCGACGGCAGGATGCCGCCCAGGCCCGGGCCGGTGCGGACGATGTTCACGAACACCGCCGGCAACTCGGCCGCCGCGATGTAGCTGATTCCCTCCATCATCAGGCTGATGCCCGGGCTGGAAGACGTCGTCCAGGCCCTGGTGCCGACCCCGGCCGCGCCGTAGACCATGTTGGCGACCGCTACCTCGCTTTCGGCCTGCAGATACGCGCCGCCCACCTCGGGCATCCGTCGCGCCAGATACTCTGCCACCTCGGATTGCGGGGTCAGCGGGTAGCAGAAATAGACCAGCCCGCCGGCCCGGATTGCCGACTCGGCAATCGCCTCGTTACCCTTCATC
>CAZVCQ010000573.1:0-2058 GCA_964626085.1 uncultured bacterium | reverse complement strand
ACCGCGCCTTCGGCTGGAACGTCATCGAGATTGACGGCCACAACATGCAGCAGATTCTCAAGGCATTCGAGAAGGCCGCACAGACCGAAGGCCAGCCCACGGTTATCGTTGCCAACACGACCAAGGGCAAGGGCGTCAGCTTCATGGAGAACCAGGCCGGCTGGCACGGCAAGGCCCCGAACCGGCAGCAGCTGATGGAAGGCCTCAAGCAGCTCAACCTCGATTTCCGCATCGACTACGATAAGCTGCTCAAGAAGGCCGCCGACTACCAGGCCGAGGTCACGACCAAGCTGATGGCCAAGGTGCCCAAGTTCAAGCAGGACTACTTCTGGAACCGGCAGCCGGCGATGAAGGTCGAGATGAAGGCGACCCGCGTCGGGTTCGGCGACGCCCTGGCCGAGGCCGGAGCGGACAAGCGTGTCGTCGCCATCGGCGCCGATATTTCCGGTTCGATTGCCATCTCCAGGTTCTTCGAGTGCGACGCGGAGCGCTGCGAACGCTGGCTGTCGGTCGGCATTGCCGAGCAGTCAGGGACCGCGCTCGCCGGCGGCCTGGCCAAGGAAGGCAAGCTGCCGGTGTTCGGTACCTACGGCGTGTTCGCGGCCGGACGCAACCTCGACCAGATCCGCACCACGGTCTGCTACGGCGAATTCGACGTCCTGATTGCCGGCGCGCACGGCGGCGTTTCGGTCGGGCCGGACGGCGCGACCCATCAAGCGCTGGAGGACCTGTTCCAGATTTGCGGGCTGCCCAACATGCAGGTGGCGGTCCCTTGCGACGCGCTCGAAACGAGGCGCGCCACCGAACACATGCTGCTCCACCTGAAGGGGCCGAAGTACCTCCGCTTCGCCCGCGAGGCTACGCCGGTCATAACCCGGACCGAAACGCCGTATGTCTGGGGCGTGCCCAACGTCTACCGCTACCGCGGCGAGAAGCCGGACCTCATCGACGCGTTCGAGGTCAAGCTCGCCACCGACTACAAGAACGAGAACGAGAACCTGACCATCGTCGCCTGCGGTCCGATGGTGCCCGAGGCGCTACGCGCCGCCTGGATTCTCAAGGAGGACTTCGGCCTCGAGACCCGCGTCATCAACATGCACACGCTCAAGCCGTTCAACCCGCCGGCACTGGTGCAGGCGGCGCTCGAAACCGGCATCATCGTGACCGCCGAGGAGCACCAGATCGGCGGCCTCGCCAACTGGGTGTCGCACGCGCTGCACGTCGCGCCCGAGCTGTACGGTCACCCGGTCGCGTTCGGTTCGATCGGCGTCAAGGACCGGTTCGGCGAGTCAGGACAGCCCTGGGAGTTGATGTGGGAGTTCGAAGTTTCGGGCGAGCACATCGCGGCCAAGGCCAAGGAGCTGCACGACTTCGCGCACGCCACCAAGGCCAAGCCCAAGGCCGCAGCCAAAACGGCGGCGAAGAAACCGGCGACAAGGAAGCCCCGGGCGAAGAAGGCCAAACCCGCAGCCGAGTAGCAGGAAGACAGAATGAGACTCGCTGAACGGATGAACCGGCTCGGGACCGAAACCGCGTTCGACTGCCTCTGCCGCGCCAAGGCTCTCGAGTGCAAGATGGACGTGGTCCACCTCGAAATCGGCGAGCCCGATTTCGACACACCGAAGCACATCCGCGAGGCCGCCAAGAAAGCGCTCGACGAAGGCTACACCCACTACGGCCCGTCCGCCGGCCTGCCCGAACTGCGGCAGGCCGTGGCGGTCTATTCCGGGAAGCTGCGCGGGGTCCACTTCAATCCCGAGCAGGTAGTGATAACTCCGGGCGGCAAGCCGGTCATGGCCTTCGCCATCATGGCTCTGGTGGAAGAAGGGGATGAGGTTATCTATCCCAATCCCGGGTTCCCCATATACGAGTCGATGATAAACTACATGGGCGGAACCGCCGTGCCGATTCACCTTCGCGAGGGGCGAGACTTCCGTCTCGATGCCGAAGAACTGGCCTCGCTGGTGACCGCGCGCACGAAGCTCATCATCATCAACTCGCCTCAGAACCCGACCGGCGGCGTGCTGACGCGGGAAGACCTGCGCCTCATCGCCGAGA
>CAZVCQ010000572.1:0-2067 GCA_964626085.1 uncultured bacterium | reverse complement strand
ACCTTACTCTGGCGATCACGATGCTGTCTGAAGCAGGCGAACCCCAGCGGCTCTGGGAAGACCACTTGGCTGCGGCCAAGGCCCTGGCTGCCGCTGTCCCGGTCTATTCGCTCCAGACGAGTATTCAGGGCCGATTCTGGACGGAGATTGAACAGGCGCTGCCGGACCGAGGCAAGTCGGCGGTTCGCAATGTCGTCGGCGACGAAGAGCCCTCACCCGTCCGTCCCTACACCAACGGGTTTTCCTTGCCCGACGGCGATGAGAATCCGGGGGAGCGAGGAAGCCGGACCATCCGAGTCGGCGCGCGCAGCCGGACCGAATCCCCGCCCGAAGCTGGTGACGGCACTTTCCGAGCGGTTTGTCTTGGACGAGCCATGAACCCGACGTTGGCGGAAACTGACATACTGGAGGTCGAGCCCTACGGTCGGCGCCGCGTGCGTCCGGGCGACGTGGTGTGCTTCAAGTCACCGGAGGATGACACCAATATTGCACGCCGCGTCGTTTCCGTCGGTCCTCCGTCTCCGGTCTCCGGTCGTCGGCTGGACGGGGTCCCGGCGGACGGCATCCGCACGCGCGGCGACAACAACCGACATCAGGACCCGTGGTTCCTGCGAGTCAAGGACATTGCCGGTCGGGTCGTTGCTGCCCGACGCGGGTTTCGCCGGCGACCGATCAGCGGCGGAGTGTGGGGGCGGGCAAAGGCCGCCTTGCTGAGCGGCATGCGGCCGGTCCGGACGTTCGTTCGACGGATTCCTGATTGCCTGTACGACCCGGCGGTCAAGGCCGGCTCGCTTGGCGGCGTTCTTCCACAGCACCTTCGGCCTCGACTCGTGGAGTTCAACGGTCGCCACTGGGTGGACCTCAAACTGCTGTTCGCCGAACGTGAAATCGGGCACTACGACTGCAATCTACTGACTTGGCGGGTTCGGGGGCCGTTTCGTCTATTCGTGGACCTGCGCAAGCTACCTGCGCCGGCACGCTGGAGCCGTCCCAGCTTCGTCCGGACGAATTCTCCGCTCCTGCGGCCGCATCATGGGGCGAATGTGATCCCGACTGCGCCTGAGACGGTCTCCACAGCCGAGTACAGCAATTCTGAGAGTAGAGAACTGACCTACCTGTCGGGCAGTGCGCCGCCGTCGAGCGACGCCTGCCTTATCGCCTCGACGATGGTCGAGGAATAGGCGGTTGATTTCGTGGACGTGAAGCAGAAGAAACCCTAAGGAGGTTCGACATGGATAACCAGATCAGCTCTGAGCCGAGGGAACCCGCTCGCACCGGATATGACGCACCGCGGGCCCAGCGACTCAGCGATGCAGCCCGAGCTAGCGGTGATGATTGCGGCCACGGTAACCAAGCTGGCGACCCTGGAGAGTGCATCACCAACGGTAGCGCTGCCCACCAGTCCTGCACTACGGGTGGAGACGCGGTTGCCTGCCGTGCAGTTGGCAACTCCGCGTACGCGGGATGCTACTATGCAGGCAACACCGCAACCGAGTGCGGCGACGGGAATTCGCCCAAATAGACGCCGGCGTCGAGTCGGAGCACAGAGTCAGAGCCAAAGCGAACTGCAGTCCGGGTTGGTTTGCTCATCGCTCGGGGTAGTCCAGCGTAGGGCGCGGCACCGGACTTCGATTCGCGGCGTGAAGGGAGCCGAACAAGTCTCCCTATAGGACGCTCTAGGGCAAGCCGGGCTGGAGTCTTGGATTCCGCCCGGCAGGTCCTTGATAGCTTCCGAAGCGCCAGGAGCTCTGCAGGCCTGAGCACACGACACGCGTGGCGAGAAAGGGGCACGGCGATGCCTCCGTGAGGCGAATCCGACTTGGGCCGCCTTGTTCGGGCGAGTGAAAGAGGAGGCCAAGCGCACACCCTGAATCCGACATTGAACTTCAAATGCGTGCGAGCGCCCGGTTGAACAGGATGGCTGTTCTCACCCGACGGGTTTGTCGTTCCGTGCGGAAGCGTCCTCGCCGGAGTCGAGGAATCTCGCCTGAGAGTCCCCTCGACTCAATTCGTTCGCTCAGATTCACTATGTCAAGCCATGCTTGATTTCTGCCTTAGCTGGTGGCG
>CAZVCQ010000571.1:0-2070 GCA_964626085.1 uncultured bacterium | reverse complement strand
GCCGCATTCCGACCCGATGGTCGCGCCCCCGAGAGTGCGATCGCCCTGCCAGAACACGACCGCTTGGCCCGGCGTGGGCGCCCACTGCGGCTCGTCGAATGTCACGCGTACCCGGCCCTCGCCGTTCGGCTCGACCAGCGCTTCCCCGCCTCGGCCCTGGTAGCGCACCCTTGCCTCAGCTCGGAATGGTCCGACCGGCGCCTTGCCCGCTACCCAGCGTGCATCCCCGGCCTCGACCACGCGCGCCCGCGCTTCGTCCTCGGTTCCGAGCACAACCGCGTTCTTCTCCGGGTCGAGCCGGACGACGTATCGCCGCTCTCCGAACGCCAGTCCCAGCCCCTTCCGTTGCCCGACGGTGAAGCTGGCGATCCCCTCGTGCTGCCCCAGCACGTTGCCCGAGGTATCGAGCACCGGCCCGGCCCGGAACAAATCGGGCCGCCGCCTCAATAGAAACGCCCCGTAGTCGTTGTCCGGCACGAAACAGATGTCCTGGCTCTCAGCCTTCTCCGCCACCGGCAGGTCAAGCTTGCGCGCCAGCTCTCTTGCCTCGGTCTTGGTGTAGCCGCCGACCGGCATCAGCACGCGGCTCAATTGCTCCTGGGTCATAGCGTAGAGGAAATAGGACTGGTCCTTTGCCGCGTCAACGCCCTTCAGCAGCTGCCAGGCAAATGGGGACTGTCCCCCATTTGCCTTCGGAGCGGCTGCGTCCGGCTCGGCTTGGGACACAATCCCAATTGAGGACAATTGAGTCATGTCCCGCGCCACGATGCGGGCATAGTGTCCGGTGGCTACCAAGTCCGCCTCCAACTGCGTCGCCCGACCCAACAACTCTGTGAACTTCAGTACCTCGTTGCACCTCAGGCAGGGATTCGGAGTCCGCCCGCGACCATATTCGGAACAGAAGTCCTCAACAACCGAAGTCTCAAACTCCTTCCGGAAGTCCCACGTGTAGTGGGCGAACCCGAGCTTCGCCGCCACCCTCGCCGCATCACTTGCCCCGCCGAATCCACAGCACCCGCGACCGCCAAGGGACATGACCGAATCGCGCTCGGGCGATTCGGATCGTGTCCCGGGCCCTTCGTCGAACAGCCGCATCGTGACGCCCACAACCTCATAGCCCTGCCCTTTCAGCAAGGCAGCCGCGACTGATGAATCCACGCCGCCTGACATGGCAACCAGCACGCGCAGGGCCATCTTCCTACTCGGGGTTCGTTCCGGACTTCCGCTCTTGCGTCTTGGGGATCTGTGGTCTAGCGGTCGTGCGCGAATTCCCAATGACCAGTGACCAATCCCTAGTCAATTCCCAATGACGGAAATGGCCAACCGGGGTTGGTACTTCGGCCTTGGGCATTGATTGGTCATTAGGAATTGGCTATTGGTCATTTCCTATGTGACGTGCGTATTTCGCGCCGGATGCTCACCCAGAGCTCCCGGCGCACCGCCACCGGCATTTCGCAGGTCGGTTCGAGGCTGCAGTAGTGGACCAGCCGTTTCAGGCTGCGCAGCAGGGTGGCGCATTCCGTGCACGACTGGGCATGCAGCAGCAACTGGCGCGCCAACTCCTCGTCCTCGTCGCCACTCAGGTACCGGGCTATCAGTTCCTTGGCCTCGCCGCAATCGTGACACTCGCCCGTCTGCTTTTTCCGCTTCTTCATCTCAACTCCATTACAGGTAACTCACCAACTTCTCTCTCAGCACCAACCGCCCGCGGTGCAGGCGCGACTTCACCGCCGCCACCGACAGGTTCAGGACTTTGCTCACTTCCTCGTTGCTCAAGCCCTCGAGGTCGCGGAGGACCACGACCGAACGATAGTCCTCGGGCAATTCGTCGACCGACTTCTGGAGCGCGGCACGGAGTTCGCGCTGCTTCATCAACTTCTCCGGGCCGTACTTCACGTCCGGAATCTCAAACGGCAGGTCGCCGGCCTCGTTCACCGGCTGGTCCAGGGAGATCGTGTGCAGCTTGTCCCGCCTTCGCAGCTTGCTTAGACTCACGTTGGTGGCAATCCGGTACAGCCAGGTGAAGAATGACGACTTGAACTGGAACTTGCCGATGAACCGGTACGCGCG
>CAZVCQ010000570.1:0-2085 GCA_964626085.1 uncultured bacterium | reverse complement strand
TCTCCGAACCGAAGACAGTGTACATCGACTACTCCGGCGCGCTCCAGAAGGCGCAGATAGACAACGCGGAATACTAGGGCCGCTATCGATCGAAGTCAGAAGGCAGAAGCCAGAGGCTAGAAGTCAGAAGTCCGAGGCGGAGGGAAGAACCGCCAAGGACGCCGAGGTTTCGGAGTCCCTCGCCCCTTGGGGGAGAGGGTTGGGGCGAGGGGGCGGCTTGTGCTTGGGCTTGCGCCAGTCCCGCAAGCCAGCTCCCTCGGATTGACTTCGGCGGTCGGGCTACTAGACTAAGAACGGAGGTACTTGTGAAGTATCGCATCATAATCGAGCAGGATGAGGACGGAGTGTTCGTGGCCGAGTGCCCCAGCCTGCCTGGTTGCATCTCTCAGGGCAAGACCCGTGCCGAGGCATTGGCCAATGCCGCCGACGCCATACAAGGATACCTTGCCAGCCTTGCCAAGCACGGCGAGCCGGTTCCACCGTCCATATCTGAAGAGATAGTCGAAGTCGCGGTGTGAGCAGGCTGCCAGTCACGTCCGGCCGGGCAGCGGTCAAGGCGTTCGAGAAGTTGGGCTACGAGACGGACCATCAGACCGGCAGCCACATCATCCTCCGGCACACGGCCGCACCACATCGCCGCCTGTCAGTACCTGATCATAAAGAACTCGCCAGAGGGACGCTCCGGGCTTTGCTTCGTCAGGCGGGCCTGACTGTGGAGGAATTCACCGGTCTGCTCTAGGATCGCCGAGTAGTCGACTACTCCGGCGCGCTCCAGAAGGCGCAGATAGACAACGCGGAGTGCTAGTTAGGTCCGGCGCGAACGAAGTCAGAAGCCAGAGGCGAGAAGCCAGAACTCAGAACTTCGGGCTCCCTCGCCCCTTGGGGGAGAGGGTTGGGGTGAGGGGAGATTGCGCTTGTGCCGGTCCGCCGCAGTCAGTGCGCGTACAGGCGCACACCTGGGATATGCCGGAAGTGGCTGTCGACGGTGAAGACTGAGAGCCCGTGCTCAATGGCCAGCGCCGCGACAATCAGGTCGCTCATCGGCAGGGTCCGGCCCTTGGAGCGGAGCTCGGCCGCAAGCTCTCCGGCCCGGCGCCACGTCTGTTCCCTCGTCTCCACGTAGTCGAGACCGGCGAGCGCCTCCCGAAGCTGATTCCGTTCATCGACGTTCCTGACTCCGGCCAGCAGTTCGGCAAGCACTATTCCGCACGTCACCGCCTGGGATGACCGAACAAGGTCTTCGACAATACCCGGGTTCCTGCTCTTGCCGCCACGCAGGAACTCCACCCAGACTGACGTGTCAACGACGACGCCGGGTGTCTTCAAGTTCGGCCTTCTCCAGGTCGGGGCTCGCATCTTCGATGTCCAGCTTGCCCCTGAGGGCCAGCAGACGTCCGCGCCGGTTCCGGCGTACGAAATCGCTCAGCGCCAGCCGCACGGCTTCGTTCCGCTTCTTGGTCTTGAGGATGGCCGTCACGTCGTCCAGCAGCTCTTCGGGTATGTCCAGTGTCGTCCTCATGATTGTTCCGACAAGATGATACACCATGATGCACCAAAATCAAGCATCACATTCTGGTGTACTTCTCCGAGCCGAAGACGGTGTACATCGACTACTCGGGTGCGCTCCAGAAGGCGCAGATAGACAACGCGGAGTACTAGGTCCCCAGCGTGAACGTGAGCCGGGGCGGCTTGTCCGCCCCGGCTTTTCCATTGTCCTGCCTTACCGTATCAGCCGCTCATTCCCGCCGGGCCGCGGAGTCAACTGCGAACTGGAAACTGGGAACTGGAAACTCGCGCCGAAGGCGCGTCACGGCTTGCGCTGATGGCAGGGGAGACGCCGCCCGCAGGGTTTCATGTTGTGTCACCGTTTCCCTGCTCAGGCCGCCCAGCGCGGCGCGATGAGTTCGGCCTGCTCCAGCACGGTCTTGGTCGCCTGCTCCTGCTTGTCCGGCGGGTAGCCGTGGTTGCGGAGCACACGTTTGACCAGCACGCGCAACTTCGCCCTGACGCTCTCTTTCATCGTCCAGTCAATCGAGACGTTGTTGCGGATCTTGTCCGCCACCTCGCGCGCTATCGTCCGCAGTG
>CAZVCQ010000569.1:0-2104 GCA_964626085.1 uncultured bacterium | reverse complement strand
CCGAGCAGCACGGCCAGGTCGCGCGGGTCGGGTTCAACCTGTACACCCAGATGCTCAAGGAAGCGGTGGCGAGAATCAAGGGTGAGCCGGTCGCGGTCGAACCCGAACTCAGCCTTGACGTGTCGGCCTACATCCCGAAGGAGTACGTGTCGGACGGCTATGAACGGGTCGCGCTCTACAAACGGCTGCTCGGGGTCGAGAGCGAGCCGGAACTTGAGGAACTGCGCGCGGAGCTGGTCGACCGGTTCGGGCGATATCCGGCACCGGTCGAAACCCTGTTTCTGATAGCGCTCGTGCGGGTCCGCAGCCGCCGGCTCGGGCTACTCAAGGTAAGCCTGAAGAACCACATTGCGACGATTGTCCGTGCCGACAAGACGGTCACGGCCAAAGGCGGAATCGACGAACTACTCGACTGGTTGAAGCGGGGCACGTAGCCGCGTAATCTCGATCCGGCGGCCCGAACCTTCGACGCTCATCCGTACCCGGATCGCCGAGTCGGACAGCAGCTTCTCCGCCCGCTCGGCCCACTCGATGAGACAGACCCCGTCGCCCTCGACGTAGGAGTCGAGCCCAATTGACTCAAGGTCGCTGTCCTCGCTCAAACGGTAGAGGTCAATGTGGTACACTGACACCCCCTCCCTCTGTTCCCTCCCCCTCGAAGGGGAAGGGAAAGGTGAGGGTAGCCGCTTCGATTCACCGGCCGAACCTTGGCGCTCTTGGCGTCCTTGGCGGTTTCCGTCCCCGTCCTGCGCTCTCCTTGTCTTGGTGTCCTGGCGGTGAGTTCCGACTCTCCCCCGATATTCAGTGACAATGACGAAAGACGGGCTTCTGACCACGTCAGCTACACCCAGGCCGGCGGCGATGCCCTTTATCATCGTAGTCTTGCCCGCGCCAAGCTCGCCGTAGAACGCGACTACGTCGCGGGGCCTGATCTGCAACGCAAGAGCGCGGCCGAGCTCAATCGTCTCGGCCGCACTCGCAGCATGACAAACCACCCTCACCCCTTCCCTCTCCCTAAGGGAGAGGGCGAAGGGTGAGGGGAACCAGCCACTCGGAACTCAAACCAGCTCTACGCTCAGCGCAGTTGCCTCGCCGCCACCCAGGCACGCCGCGCAGAGACCGGTCTTGAGGCCCCGGTCCTTCAGGGCATGGATGATGGAGACGATGATCCGCGCGCCGGAGCAGCCGATCGGGTGACCGAGCGATATCGCGCCGCCGTGCACGTTTACCTTGTCCCAATTCCAACCCAGGGCGTTACCGTCGGCGAGTACCTGGGAGGCGAAGGCCTCGTTCAGCTCAATCATATCGAAGTGGTCGATCTTCACGCCCTGCGCGTTGAGCAGGTTCGTGACCGCCTTGATCGGCGCGAAGAAAAGACGCTTCGGTTCGACGCTGCCCGTGGCGTATGCAACGACCCGCGCCAGCGGCTTCAATCCCTTCTCCTTCACATAGGCGCCGTCGGCCAGGACCAGGGCGGCCGCGGCGTCGTTGATTGAGGACGAGTTGCCGGCAGTGACAGTCCCATCCTTGGTGAACACCGGCTTCAGCCTTGCGAGCTTCTCAAGTGTGGTGTCGGCCCGCGGCCCTTCGTCGGTATCGAACACGATCGGGTCGCCCTTGCGCTGCGGAATCGTGACCGGGACGATCTCGGCCTTGAACTTACCGGCCTTGATCGCCGCGATCGCCTTGGCGTGGCTGCCTGCAGCCCATTTGTCCTGTTCCTCGCGCGTTACCCCGGCCTCCTTGGCGGTGAAGTCGCCCAGTTCACCCATGTGCACGTCACCGAAATAGTCCCAGATACCGTCGTAAATCATCCCGTCCTGGAGCTTTACATCACCCATCTTGTTACCGACGCGGAGCTGCTTCATGTAGTACGGAACGTTGGACATGGACTCCTGCCCGCCGGCAACAACTACCTTCGCATCGCCGGCCTTGATCTGCTGGCAGGCGAGTGCCGCGGCGATCATCCCGGACCCGCACACTTTGTTCACGGTCAGGGCCGGGATCTCGACCGACAGCCCGGACTTGACGGCGGCCTGGCGTGCCGGCGCCTGGCCGATGCCGGCCGGGCAGACGTTGCCCATAATCACGCCTTCGACCTCAG
>CAZVCQ010000568.1:0-2109 GCA_964626085.1 uncultured bacterium | reverse complement strand
CTGGCACAGGCACTTGACGCCGGGGCATCCAGGCGCTAGGCTGGACGCAGGGATTCCGATGCTCAGAAGAGGTGATGTGCTCCCGAATCGCCGCCGGACATGGCTGTTCGCGCTTCTGGTCGCCGTCGCCGGCGGCCCGTCGCACGTGGCGGCCTCGGTGCCGGTCCAACCGCTCGGTATTGAGCGCCTGCCTGACGGCAACACGCTGATTGCCGACGCTGGCGCTGGCGGCTCGTTCCTGGACGGGCGGGCGCTTGAGGTGGACAGCCTGGGCCGGCTGGTCTGGGCGTACCTCAAGAGCGACGTGCCGTTCGTACACACCGCGCGCCGGCTGGCGAACGGGAACACGCTGATGTCGGTGAGTGGCGGCGACAGGGTCGTCGAGGTGAATCGGGGCGGCGACACGGTATGGACGATGGCGTCGGGTCTTGCCTATCCGAATGAGGCCTATCGGCTGGCGAACGGCAACACGTTCATCACCGAACGGAACAACAATCGCGTCATCGAGGTCACGCCCCAGCGCGCGATTGTCTGGAGCTACACAAGTCTCGCCGGTCCGCACAACGGCAACCGGCTGGCGAACGGCAACGCGCTCATCTGTGACTCGGACAACAACCTCGTGGTCGAGGTCGACTCGGCGGGCACGGTCGTCTGGCAGTATGCCGCCGGTCTGTCCTGGCCCCGCTGCGCCCAGCGCCTGCCGGACGGCAACACACTGATAGCCGACAGCCGCCACAACCGGGTCATCGAGGTAGACAGTTTCGGGGGCAACCGTCTGGAACGCGAACGGCCTGGTGATGCCATACGAGGCCGTACGCCTCGATAACGACAACACACTGGTCTCGGCCGGCACACACGTGATGGAACTGACGCCGGCGGACAGCATCGTCTGGCAGTACCCGAACACCGTGGCAGTGGTGGTTGAGACCCTGCAGGTCACAAACCCGACTTCCGGCTGCAGCCTGTACGTGCACATCCACCGGCCGGCCTATGCCGGGCCGGCCAATCGTGTGCCCGGGGTGGTCTTTGTGCCGGGCGGAATCGGGTTCGGCAGCGAGTTCGACACGACCGGCCTGCCCGACGACATCGCGTCGGACGGCTTTGCGTTCCTGCACTTCGACCCGGACGGCCGGGGCCGGAGCGGCGCGTACCCGGAGAACTACGACGGGTACGTGCACCAGGACGGGATGCACGCCTGCCTGTCGTTGCTCGCGAGCCGGGATTACGTGGACACAAGCCGGCTGGGCGTCTACGCTCAGTCGTATGGCATCACGATGGGCTCGGGCATGATTGCGCGCTATGCCGAGCCGCGGGTCGATTTCCTGCTCGATTTCGAGGGGCCGGCTGACCGATATCAGACGTGTCTGGATTCAGGCGGGTTTGTGCCGGTGCCGCCCGACTCCGACGCGTTCTGGCAGGAGCGGGAGGCGGCCCGGTTCATGAAGCAGGTGCCGTCCGCGTACCTGCGGATGCAGACCGAGGTCGACAGCAACCCGAGGATTCCGGACAACCGACACGCCATCCAGTTGATTGACAGCGCCACCGCCGTCGCGTACGGCGGGGCGGGAATCAGCGCCTGGACGCGGGTCAACGACTCGGTGATGAACCCGGCGAACCGGGTCTACACCTTGTCTGACCCGCCCGCCTGGATTCCTGAGGTGCAGGAAGCGCAGGACCTCGTCCGCATACTGCTGTACCTGCACGAACTGTCGGGAGATGATATGTCGCGCGTGGCCGAACGCCGCGCCGTCGGCCCGGCTGCTGCACTGCGGGCGTTTCCGCGGCCCTGCCGGGGCGTGCTGCAGGTCGTACTGCCGTCCCGTCTCGGCAAGCGCGACCTCCGCGTCCACGACGCGTGCGGCAGATTGCTCAAGCGCGAAGTCGTACCCGCGGGGAGTCAGCGTGCCGGAATGGACTTGAGTGACCTGCAGCCAGGGGTGTACTACGTTTCAGTGGTCGGCGCGGGCACGCTTCCGGTCATCGTCGTGCGGTGACGTCGAACCAAGGCTCTAGTGTCCTGTAGCTGACGGTTCTTCACACCCGGCGGCACCACGTGAGTCTGTCTCTCTGAGCCGCAAGGCGAAGAGTCTTCGGAGCCGACGATTCTTC
>CAZVCQ010000567.1:0-2111 GCA_964626085.1 uncultured bacterium | reverse complement strand
GGGAGGCACAGCAGAGCGAGTGTGTGATGTGCGAGATGCAGCCCAAGACCGGGAAGAAGGTGGCGGTGGTCGGCGCCGGGCCCGCTGGGCTGACCGTGGCCAGCGACTGCGCCAAAATGGGGCACTCGGTGACGATGTTCGAGGCTTTGCATAAGCCGGGCGGCGTACTGGTGTACGGTATCCCCGAGTTCCGGCTGCCCAAGGCGATCGTCGAACGGGAGGTCAACTTCGTCCGTTCGATGGGAGTTGACCTCCAGCTCAACTACGTTGTGGGCAAGCTGAAGACGATCGACGAGCTCTTGGAGGAGTTCGACGCGGTATTCGTGGGCACCGGCGCGGGCAAGCCTTCGTTCATGGGCATCCCGGGTGAGAACCATCTCGGCGTCTACTCGGCGAATGAGTACCTGACCCGTTCGAACCTGATGAAGGCCTACCTGTTCCCGAAGTACGACACGCCGATTGTGCGCGGCAAACGCGTTGCCACGATCGGCGGCGGCAACGTGGCGATGGACTCGGCCCGGACCGCCCTGCGGCTGGGCGCGGAGAAGTCCATTCTCGTCTACCGCCGGTCCCGGGAAGAGATGCCGGCGCGGACGGCCGAGGTCCACCACGCCGAGCAGGAGGGCATCGAGTTCAACCTGCTGACGAACCCGGTGCAGTACATAGCCGACGACAGAGGTTGGGTCAGAGCGGTCGAGTGTCTGCGGATGGAGCTGGGCGAGCCGGATGCAAGCGGCCGGAGAAGGCCGGTCCCGGTCAAAGGCAGCGAGTTCCAGATACCGGTGGACACGGTGGTTGTGGCCATCGGCAACAGCCCGAACCCGTTGATTCCCCAGACGACGCCCGGTCTGGAAACGGCGAAGTACGGCAATGTCGTGGCCGACCCAAAGACGGGCCGTACCTCCAAGAAAGGCGTGTTTGCCGGTGGCGATATCGTGACCGGTGCGGCGACCGTGATTCTGGCAATGGGCGCGGGCCGGCTGGCGGCCAATTCGATTGATGAGTATCTGAAGACCGGTCAGTGGTGAAAAGGGAACCATCGACTAGTGAAGGCAACCGAGGCGCAAGGTCTGCATGAGCCGAAAGCGAGGAGATGACAAATGAGCAGAAGTGACATCGTCCGGCGTCTGCGCAAGCGGAAGATCGGCGTCCTGATGGGCGGCTGGTCGAGCGAGCGCGAGATATCACTCCTGTCCGGGCAGCGGGTTCTGAACTCGCTGAAGGGGCAGGGTTTCCAGGCAGTTGGTATCGACATCAGCCGTAACTTCACGGAACAGATAAAGCGCGCCAAGATCGACCTTGCGTTCGTCATCCTGCACGGTCGTCCCGGAGAGGACGGTACAATCCAGGGCTACCTGGACCTGCTCGGCATACCTTACACCGGCTCGGGCGTGACCGCTTCGGCCATCTGCATCGACAAGGTGACGACCAAGATGCTGTTCGAGCGGGTCGGCATACCGACGCCGTCGTACTTCGTCGTCGAGGCGGGGGTGGACGTGGCTGCGGTCGTAGCCGCAGCGGAGAAGCAGTTCGGCTACCCGATGATTGCCAAACCGCGGGCCGAGGGCTCAAGCGTGGGTATCGAACTGCTGGAAGGCCGGCGCGGCGCGGTTGAGCGGAGCGAGCGCGTGCGACGGGGATTCGGCGACATCCTGCTCGAGCAGTTCGTCCCGGGCATGATTGCGACCGTCGGCATCCTGGTGGACGAGCCGCTGCCGATCCTGGAGCTGGTACCGAAGCGGCAGGCGTTCTACGACTACGAGGCCAAGTACACCCGCGGGGAGACCGAGTTCGTGCTGCCGGCGCGGATCGATGCCAAGGTCACCGACAAGATCAAAGAGCTGGCGCTCAAGGCGCACAAGCTGATGGGCTGTTCGGGATTCTCGCGCGTCGACCTGGTGGTCAGGCACGGCAAGCAGCCGTATTTCCTGGAGATAAACACGCTGCCCGGGCTGACCGATATCTCGGATTTCCCGGCCGAAGCCGAGAACGCGGGCATATCTTACGACGAGATGATATTCCGGATTCTCGCTGACGCGCTGGCGTAGGCCAAGCGGACCCTAGTCCCGACATTGGGACTTGATTTACGGTGGAAAGAAGAGGCCACTCTC
>CAZVCQ010000566.1:0-2113 GCA_964626085.1 uncultured bacterium | reverse complement strand
ACTATACACAACCCTTGCAGGAATGCAAGCTATTTATTGCTCTGATTAGTATGTAGCGCCTCCATATGTACGAGCCTGACCGGATAGAGCACAGCACTCCGGGTTCTGCGTTCTTTGGCTCTAGCTTTGCATATCTCGAACTTCACCCACTCGCTGCCGATGCTGTGGCGAGACAGCACAACTATCAGCTTGTCATGGTCGTTGACGGCACTGTCGAGTTGTTCGGCCAGTGCCCCGCCACCTCGCATGTGCCCCGGAGCGTACCAGACGGTTACTCCACGCGAACGCAGTCCTTTGTATAGCCTCTCGGCGAACTTCGAATCTCCACTGCTGTGGCTGATGAAGCAGGACCAGTATCGCCTACTTCGGCCAGCCTTCGGCTGCAGCAACGCCGCGGCCCGCCTGGGCGCTCCGCATGCTCTCAGAAACGAAGCCGGGAACTTGACCCGCGACCTATAAAGAGTCCCCAATCCAACGATGCTCGGACCGTAGTGCTGGATAGTATCAAGGTCAGCGGCACGCGAGAGGTCGGTGTCTCCGAAATCAGTCCGCTCGCAGATTGCCTTGTAGAAGGTCGCGCCGACCATCGATGCCTCAGTGAGGTCTGTGCTGCTAAGGTCGCTCCAACTCAGCTTTGCCCTGGCAAGGTTAGATCCCCGCAGACTCGCATAGGAGAAGCTTGCGGCGGTAAGGTCCGCATCGACGAACACTGAGTACTCTGCCTTGGCAGAGTGAAAGGAGGCCCAGTTGAGTCTGGCACTCGTGAAGTAGCACAGCTCAATTTCTGCACCGTCGAGACGTACGCGCTCCATGTTCGCCCCATTGAAGTAGGCCGCGTGCATCTTCACGCCCTGCATGTTAGCGTTGGCGAGGTCCATGCCTGCCAGATTCAAGCCGCTAAGGTCAGCTCCCGACAGATCCAATCCTGCATATCGTTCGTCGCGCCGCCAGCGCGTAATGGCTTTGGCGCCGCGACGGAGCAATTCCAAGTGCTCTGCTCTGGCCACGCCCCGATACTAACGGCCCACCGACGCCAAATCAAGTGCATTCCGCCGGCCATCCAACCCATTGTAGATTCTGGAGAACCAGTAGAACCAGGGACAGGCACCATATTTCGGGAAGCTTCGGGACATCTTGGCAGATTCCGCCCGCCATTCGCGACTCCGTCGCAGCTCAAGCACAAGCTCAAGCCGCAAGCCCAAGCCTGCCGGTCCGGCCGTCCGACACTCGATCCCTCTATCCCTCGATCTCTCGATCCGTTTCCCCTGCTGATTGTCGATTGCAGATTGGCCGACCCCGAGTCAGGTTGACATCCCCGCCCGCGACTCCTAGAATCGAGCCATGACTAGAGTGCAAGTTGCCCCGGCGCTGTTGAACTGGGCGTGTGAGCGAGCCGGCTTCACTATCGGAGAGCTGGCCCACCGCATCCCTCAGCTTCCGGCATGGGAGCGCGGCGACTCGCAGCCGACGCTGAAGCAGCTTGAGGGCTTCGCCAAGGCAACTCACGCGCCTCTCGGTTTCCTGTTTCTACAAGAGCCGCCGGTCGAGACCGTGCCGATTCCGGATTTCCGCACGGTTGCCAACGCGCAGGTCAGACGCCCAAGCCCGGACCTGCTCGACACTCTCTACATCTGCCAGCAGCGTCAGGGATGGTACAAGGATTTCGAACGGGCAATGGGTGGTAAGCCGCTGGCGTTTGTAGGCTCGGTCACGATTGGGCAGGGCGCTGTCCGGAACGCGGCGCGAATCCGTCACGCGCTCGGGTTTGACGTTGAGGAACGCAAACGGATACCCACTTGGACAGACGCCCTGCGCGGCTTCATCGAACAGGCCGACGACATGGGAGTGCTGGTGATGGTGAGCGGCGTCGTGGGGAGCAACAACCGGCGAAAGCTCGACCCGCAGGAGTTCCGCGGGTTCGCCCTGTCCGACAGCGTCGCCCCGCTTGTCTTCATCAACGGCGCCGATACCAAGGCCGCGCAGATGTTCACATTGGCGCATGAGCTGGTTCACATCTGGCTGGGCCAGTCGGCCCTTTCGGACGCACAGGCGGCCATGTTGCCGGATCACGAGGTGGAACGGTGGTGCAATCAGGTTGCTGCCGAACTGCTCG
>CAZVCQ010000565.1:0-2115 GCA_964626085.1 uncultured bacterium | reverse complement strand
TTAGGACAAATTCACCCCATCAAATCACCCACACGAATCCGCGAAGAGCCCTATGGAGAAACCCCAACCCCAGTTTCCGTAGGTTCCATACGTCACGCCGTCTAGCGAGTATGCGCCTGCGTAGTGACTGTATGTGTACGAGAGGATAAGCCACGTGTCCTTAGCGAGTTCATAGTTGACGCTTGCGACCTGCAGTTGGCCAAATCCAAATGCATGATACGTGGTGCCCCAGTCGGATTCACCCCCTATGGAGTTCTCTATTTCCTCTCGCGTCATGCCAAGCGAAATCACCGCATCTCTGGACTGGATGGCAGCGTGGACAGACGCCATTCGCATAGCTCTATTGGCGGAATCGCGCCGCGCCTGTGCTTGCATGCGAAGCTCCGAGATCACCTCCTTCGACACGACAACCGTCCTAAAGACCTGTGGTGTGTCACGTATGGCGACCGTGAGCATGCCATCTTCGTCGTTTGGCAGGTAGTCAACGCACGTAGTTAGGTCGAAACTCCCGGGTTCGACTCCCGATTTAGGGCCCACAGTCCCCAGTACCTTGTCTCCGGTCTTGACCGTCACAGCGCACGGGTTCGAGTACGTGGTCTCGCTTGGTGTGCGTACGATGCGTTTGCTCACGTGTCTGCCAATGACCCATGTGACTCCGAGTGCGACCGCAGCGGCGGCAGCGGTGACGCCGGCTGCTATACGCAATTCGGGCGCCACCGCTCTCTGGTGGTGGATGCCGAGGTCATCCTGCTGGTCTATGGAATCAAGGGATATGGCGCCTACGCCAAGGGACATCACTGCTATACCTAGCCATCCCTGTAGAACAGGACTCGGGACCAGCTTCGAGGTAGTAGTCTCTTCTATTGTGCTGCGGAGAGTCTGACGCCTGCAGGCAACGAACTTGAGCCCAGGGCTGTGGACTCTTGGCGCCTCTACGATGCTCAGTGACCAATCGCTGCTAATCGTATCGCAATCGACCGTCTCTCGGTCTTGTCTCAAAACATGCGTCGAACAGCACATGAGAGATGCGGACATCAAGCACACCAGCAGACGTGGTCGATGATGGATTGTCCATTTGACCTCAGACAATGTACGGTGATGAACGGGTTCCATGTTCGCTTGGTATCGTCATTCAAGTGCCCAACCGGTGGTCTATGATTTCATCGGAGCTGTGCACGAATTGCGCGAGGCACTCAAGACGGCGGGCTATCTGTCTCTCTCCGACGGGGCAGACCTTGCCGCGGTCGTTTAGGTCGCCTGCATGGACTATTCTGTGCCGGCGGTCGATAGCGTGCTGCACGTTCTTGCACAGCTGCTTCCGGCCAGTCTTAGCCTGCGCATTCTTGCTCAGGTTCTTCAGCCCGATGGTAAGGAAGAGTCCATCAATAACCTCCAGCCGTTGTGTCACGTACGTTTCAAGGTGTCTGTTCAACAGTGCTCTGACCCGTCTATAGGGACGATCCATTTGAATAAGGTCTAGTGCAGTCCGGGTATCTAGCCCTGCCCTTGACAGAAGGTCCACCAATTCGTCAGTAGCCTTGTACCGTTTGAGGAATGGTACAATGGACTCGACGAACTTGTCAGTGAAGTATGCATCGAAAGCCGACACCGCGAGGACCAGGGACGTTCTGACTAGGTCGTCGAGTTCCGTCATGGTCTCAGGACTGCGCTTCGGGTCAGACGAGAGGCTTGGATCCGCATGCGTGAGTCTGAACTGGTCAGCCAGCTCAAGGTAGAGGTTAAGTTGAGCGACCGCCCTCTTCATAGTCTGGTCGAATGCCTGTATGGCAGTCATCCCCATGGGTTCGTTTGGTCTCCTTTCACATCTGCGCGACGCGTCAAGGCCGAGGGTTCGGTCTCCATCTGCAGTGATGATAAGCCGAACTGGGCCGGTGTCAAACAGCGCAAGTGCGCCGTTCGCCGGCTTGGGCGAAGGCTCTGGCAGATCGCGTGAGGATTATCGGGGGCGCTAACCATTTTGTCTGTATTCGTCAATGCAGAGGGTTCGGATTCAATCGCGGGACGTTGGCTCACAGCCTAAGGCTCACGGCTTACGGGTCCGAGGACGCGGCGGCTTCGACGCGGGTTTGTCCGAGGCCACGAATTCGTGGCGCC
>CAZVCQ010000564.1:0-2117 GCA_964626085.1 uncultured bacterium | reverse complement strand
AGTTGGAGATGAGAACGATTGCGCTGGGCCGCCCGCTGACCGCGCGGCGGTGGTCCGCGGCCGAGGTGAGGGTTGCGGATAAGTGGATGCGGCGTTATGTGGCGGCGCGGTGGCACGGTACCGGGCCTTCGCAGCCGGAGGCTATGGACGCGATGCGCCTCGAGCTTGAGGGGCGCGGGTATGCGCCGCGGCCGGAGGAGGGCTACCGGGGCATGTTCGAGAAGCGGCTGCAGAGAACGGCAGTAGGGCGGTCGCGGCCCGGCCGGGAGTGGACCGACGCCGAGATGGTGCTCGCCCGGCGCTGGGCGCGGCGATGTCTGGCTGCGCGGCAGGCGGGACGCGAGTTCTTCATCACCGAGGCGGCGCGTCGGCTGCAAGCCGAGCTGGCGCGCATGGGCATCCGGCGGACCGACCGCGGTTGCGAGGGGATGGTCGAGCGGCTGGTCAGGCCCAAACCCGGCCAGCGCTGGCCGCTTCTGTGAAACCGGTGGAGATGATGATGACAGCCGACAGCTTGCGGCTGACAGCTTACGGCCCACGGCGATAGGATGTTGACATGAATGAAGAGCAGGAGCACGGAGAGGAGTTGTTCTTGGCCAAGGTAGCGGCCGGGAGCCGCACCTACTTCGTTGATGTCCAGCGGGCGCAGAACGGGGTTAAGTACCTGAAGATCAGCGAGACAAAGCACGCTGAGGGTAAGCCGCATGAGCACAACCGCGTGATGGTGTTTGAGGAGAACATCGTCGACTTCATACACGCGGTAACCGAGGCCATGCCGTTCATGCGACCGGATGCGCCACCGGGGCGTCTGAGCAAGCTTCGTGAGAAGCATCCTCGCGCATACGCGAAGTGGACCCCGGAAGACGACGCGAGACTCAAGGCCGAGTTCGTCAAAGGCACCAGTAGAGCCGAGTTGGCTGCCATCTTCGAGCGTCAGCCGTCGGCAATCAAGTCGAGGCTGCAGAAGCTGGGTTTGCTTGCGGAGTGACGTCGTTTGAGGAGGTAGCAGATGAGTAACAACGTGATGAGGTCGAATGGCGGGCACGTGTCGCCCTTTGAGCGGATTCGCCGGGTCAATGCGTCCGGCGCAGAGTTCTGGTCGAGCCGCGAGTTCGCCCATGTGCTCGGCTATTCAGACTACAGGAACTTCGAGCAGGTCATCCAGAAGGCGCGGCTGGCCTGCTTCAACAGCGGGCAGAAAGTGGAGGACCATTTCGTTGACGCCACCGAAATGGTCGACATCGGGAGCGGGGCGCAGCGGGCAATCAGGACCGTGTTCCTGTCGCGCTATGCCTGCTATCTGATTGTCCAGAATGCCGACCCGGCCAAGGACATCGTGGCGCTGGGGCAGACTTACTTTGCTGTGCAGACGCGCAGGCAGGAGCTGGATGACACCGCGACCGAGGAGGACCGCCGCCTGCCGCTGCGCCGGGAGTTGACTCTGCACAACGTGAAACTGGCCGGCGTCGCCAGGGACGCGGGCGTGGTCGCGCCGGTCGACTATGCGATCTTCCAGAACCACGGCTACATGGGGCTGTACGGCGGCCTAACCGCTCAAGACATCCATTCCCGCAAGCGGCTGAAGCGAGGGCAGCAGATTCTGGACCACATGGGCAGCACCGAACTGGCGGCGAATCTGTTCCGTGCCACGCAGACCGAAGAGAAGCTGCGGCGCGACAAGGTGAAGGGGAAGGAGCAGGCGGGTCGGACGCATCACGAGGTCGGAGCCAAGGTGCGGCAGACAATCCGCGAACTGGGCGGTACGATGCCGGAGAACCTGCCGACCGCCGAGAGCATCAAGGCAGTCGAGTCGAAGAAGCGCAAGGCGCTGAAGCGGAAGGGGTAGCCTGTCGCATGGCAAGCCATTTCCGGCCAGTCGCGGCATGACAAGATGGTCAAGAGAGCGATGAGCGATTAGTGATGAGCGATGAGCCGTGAGGGAGAGGGAGAGCGATGAGCGCGGAACGATGAGTGCCGAATGCGACAGCCTACGGCTTGCGGCCACTGACGGATGCAGCACCAGAAACGCGTCGGAGCCGTTAGCCGTGAGCCGTAAGCCGATGGCCCTCCCTGACGCGCTAGTGTATGAGTTGTACGGGCTGACGGAAGTGGAAATC
>CAZVCQ010000563.1:0-2133 GCA_964626085.1 uncultured bacterium | reverse complement strand
GTGATGTCTCGTTCTGGTTCTACAGCATTAGAGTCGACTCCCTCAACCTTCATGATACGCTATGGGCGTTGGTCGACTCCGCCTGTTACTCAGGCGACCTGCTGTCGCTTACGGGCCGGTCCAATCTCTCGACCCGGTTCCTGCTGTCGACGCCGACTCCGGAGTCGGGTTGGGTCTGGCGTGGCGGGATGGTGAGAGTCCGGGCGCAAGGAGTCGATGACGGCACCGGAACCGTGTGGTGCGACAACGTTCTAATGAACGTCTACGAGCCGCAGGCGGGAGGCTATGCTTGGTGGGGTCAGTACGATTCGGTGGCTCAATGGGATATAGGTTCATCAGCGGGCCAACACGTGGTCGGGATGTGCCTGAGGGACTCTGCAGGTGCCGAGAATACAACACCTCATGCCGATACGGTCATCCTCGACCCGACGCCGCCGGTCGTAGACATCAGCTTGCCCATGATAGGACAACTTGTCAACGGAAGCGCGGTACAGGTGACAGGCTGGGCCTTCGACCCGATTGAGATCGCCGGGGACACCTGGTTCAGTAGGCGTACACTGACCTTCCGGCATGCGGATTCTACCAACTGGCTGCCTGTGAGTCCCGACTCGACCAGTCTTGACCCGGCCTATCCGGACTCAATGGCGAGTCAGGGGCCGGCGGTGCATCTTGGTTACTGGAACACACTTGGGCTCGAGGACGGCACCTACTACTTGCTGCTGACCGCGAGCGATTCCGCAGGCAACACGTCAAACTGCACTACCTGGGTGATGGTCGACCAGGGCTTTGGCGGAGGCGGCATGTGCGGTGGACCGGAGGGCGGCGGGTCAGGCCTCGGCGAGGGATCGGTTTTCGTGGGAAGTTCCACGGGCAACGTGCTTCACTTGAGCGATGATCTCGACTCACTCGATGCGTTCTCGGTCGATGACTCCGGCTCCCAGGCCAACGTCACGGCCATCGTTGAGGTGGGCGAGGACAGCATTCTGATTCTAGATGGCCACAACAAGCGGGTGCACAAGCTCCACCGGAGCGGACAGCACCGCCGCAGGCTGGTCTCCGGACTCTCTCAACCCACGGACCTCAAGCGGGACGCCAACGGCAACTTCTGGCTCGTAGACCGAGGGTGGAATCGTATAGGGAAGTTCCGGTCGAACGGCACTCTCGTCTTCGTCCGGGGCGGGCTCGGCGCTGACTCGCTTCACTTCCACTCGCCCGAGGGTATCGCGGTCAAAGGCGGCCTTGTGTACGTGGCCGACGGCGGGAACAACCGCATCGCTGTATGGGATACGTCGGGCCACTTCAAGACGACCATCACCGGCGACTTCGAGAACCCGACCGCGGTCTGGGTCATGGAATCGGGCGCCATCTACCTGACCGATGGCACCGACGGCAAGCTCAAGGGCATCACACCACTCGGCGGCAACATCGTCAGCATCGGAGCATCGGACAGCAGCAAGCTGCGGGGACTGGTCCCTAGCGAGAACAGACACAGCCTGTTCACGCTCGCGCCGCAGCCGAACAAGGTCTACAAGCTGCGCATCCAGAGCGACGACACGCTGCACGGTGGACAGCAGTCAGCCGGCAAGGTCAACCTGCCCAAGACGCTGAGTCTCAACCAACCCTTCCCGAACCCGGCTAGGACGAGGCTCAACATCGCCTATGCCCTGCCCAGGCAGACCCGAGTCGAACTCAAGCTCTACGATGTCGCGGGCAAGCTGGTGACGACGCTGGCGAACGGCGAGCAGAAGCCCGGCTACTACAACCTGACTTGGAACCGGCAGGACACCAAGGGGCGCAGTTGCGCCTGCGGTGTCTACTTCTGTACCTTGGCTGCCGAGAATCAGCGTTTCAGCAGAAAGGTCATCCTGACCGAATAGGCCAAACGGCCTCCTTTCCCCAGGCTGCCCGCGATGATGCGGGCAGCCTGCGGTTTGGCTAGCCCGCGGCCGGAGAGGGCGCGCTGCGGCTACGGCGCCGGTGCGGGGATGCTGAAGACGTTGTAGCGAATCGCGGCGAGGACGTCGGGCCGGAGACCGCGATTCTGCCACTTCTCCAGCAGCACCTGGGCTTCGCGCGCAAGCGTCGGGCCGGAGATGGTCCGGCCGTGCGAGAGGCGGAAGAGCTGCCGGGCAA
>CAZVCQ010000562.1:0-2140 GCA_964626085.1 uncultured bacterium | reverse complement strand
AATCTTTCGCACCGGCATCGACTCGCCGGTCAGGAGCGACTCGTCCACCAGCAGATGGTTCGAGTCGAGCACTACGCAGTCGGCCGGCACCCGGTCACCCTCGACCAAGAGTACGACATCGTCGGGCACGACCTCACGGCCGGGGATGCGCGTCACCTCGCCGTCACGCAGGACCAGCGCGCGCGGGCTCGCGAGGTCGCGCAAAGCCTCCAGCGCCCGTTCGGTCTTCCGCTCCTGGTACAGGGTGATACCGATGATGACGAAGACGAACCCGAGGAGCATCGCCGCGTCGCGCGGCTCTCCGAGCACGAGATAGATGATGCCCGAAGCGAGCAACAGCAGGAACATCGGCTCGCGCAGGACGCCAAAGGCAATCTGCCACATCCGGCGGCGGCTTGAGGCCGGCAGTTCATTGTAGCCAACGGTCTTCAGCCGCTGCTCGACTTCGGCCTTGGTCAGGCCGACAAACCGCTCCCGGGGACTGCCACTGCTTTCGTCCGACGAAAACGGTGGCTGTACCCGGTCCGGGCCAGACCGTCGCCGTACCGGCTCAGGATTCGCCATGATTAGAGGCAAAGACTATGCCGTCACCATCCAATCGAGTCAAGCGAGGGGAGGCGACCCAGGAACCGAGATAGGATTAGCCACAGAGGCCAAAGAGAACACTGAGTCGGGTGAAGTCGGTATTCCGCTCCGTACCCTCCAACTCTCTGTGTGCTCTGTGGTTCAATGTCGGATTCGGGGAGGCGGCGTCAGCGGACGAATCCAGAATGCAGAAACCAGAATGCAGAATTCAGAAGCCCCACCAATCCAACTCCTGCGGACTTCGCACTCGGCTTCTGACGGCAACTCGACTTCTGCCGAACCGGAACTCGGCGCCGGGTCCTGGCGCCGGTCAAGAACCGGAGCACTCCATGGCGCCCGGCCCTGACCTCAACCAGGCTCCCGACCCGGCTACCGACCAAGCATCCCCGTCTTCATTCGGGTGACTGTCGCCGCAACCATCTCGGCCGTGGTCCCGCATTCGGTTGCGGACATCATCTGACCCACCACCCGAGAGACAGACTCGGCCACGACCGCGCACACGAACTGCCCGACCGCTGCCGAGACCATTGCTGATACCATGTCCGAGTCGAATCGGCGCACGGACTCCGCCGCCATCCGACAGTCGATCCCACCAACAACCCCGGCGACGACTGATGAGACCTACCCACAGACCATCTCGGTAGCCGTATCCGTCACCGTCCCCTAGACCGTCCCCGGGACGGTCCCCCTGACGATGACCCAGACCCCTGGTCGAATCTAAGGCCCTGCGCCCGGTCGCATATCTGCTGCATTCTCGGCTACTTGGGCATGGTCGCACCGAACGCCCGCCATCTGCGTCCAAATGTGTAAGAACGGAAAGACGAGGTGCTTGCAGGCACTTGCCTGCCCGCTCCTTGTGGGGACTGTCCCCGAATGGGGACTGTACCCACGTCAGGTAGACCGGAAGAAACCGGATGGAAGGAGCACGGAAATGTCCGATGTCACTCGACGGATCGAACGCTGGCAGAAGAAGTACAGCCCAGCGCAGACCAAAGCAACCCTGGACCAGCTGCACGAGGGGATGCGACAGCGCTACGAAGCCGCAACCAAGGAAATGGCAGCGATGGAGCTGAAGGTCAAAGAAGTGTTGAACACAGCCGGTGTCCACACAACCAACTACGTCCCCTATCTAAGCTATGCCCGCCAGCTCTGGAAGCTCGGGCGGCAGCAGAGCATCACCGGCGAGAGCTTCGCCATGGCGAGCGAGGTCCTGCTCCAGAAATGGGCAGGCCGTGGCCAGGACCCGGACGTACTTGCAGCCATCCGCACCCAGGTCTTCAACTCCCCGCCACCAGCCCCATAGCCTCCACCGCACCTCCCTGCTGGTGGACTAGCTGGACGACGCCCTCAGAAGAAACAGGCTGCCCGCGATGACGCGGGCAGCCGTGGGTCAGGAGGACGCGGGGTCTATTCGGTCAGTATCACCTTTCTACTGAATCGCTGGTTCTCGGCAGCCAGGGTGCAGAAGTAGACACCGCAGGCGCAACTGCGCCCCTTGGTGTCCTGCCGGTTCCAGACGAGGTTGTAGTAGCCCGGCTTCTGCTCGCCGTTGGCC
>CAZVCQ010000561.1:0-2142 GCA_964626085.1 uncultured bacterium | reverse complement strand
GTTCATGAAGTCGGTGTTGCCGCCGACGTTAAGCTGCATCGTCTTGAGCAGCTTGACTCCGCGGTCGTTGAACAACGACACGAGCATCCGGTGCATGATGGTTGCGCCGACCTGGGACTTGATGTCGTCTCCCAGCACCGGCAGGCCCGCGGCCTTGAACCGCCGGTGCCAGTACTTCTGCGACGCGATGAACACGGGTATGCCGTTCACGAACGCGCACCCGGCCTTCATCACCTGCTCGACGTACCACTTGGTCGCCTCTTCGCTACCTACCGGCAGGAAGTTCACGACCACGTCGGTTTTCGTCTCCTTGAGTGCCCGCACGATGTCCGCGGTCGGCCCGGGCGCCTTCTCGATGATCTGCGACAGATAGTAACCGAGCCCATCGTGGGTCATGCCTCGCAGAACCTTGACTCCGCTCTTCGGCACGTCGGTGAACTTGACCGTGTTGTTCGGCTTCATGGCAATCGCCTTCGACAGGTCCTTCCCGACCTTGTTCTTGTCGACGTCGATTGCCACCGTGAACTCGACGTCGTTAATGTGGTACCCACCGAGGTTCACGTGCATAATACCGGGTATCGAATCACCGACCTTCGCATTCCGGTAGTAGTGCACGCCCTGGACCAGACTGCTGCAGCAATTTCCGATGCCGATAATGCCGACTCTCACCTTGGGCATTTTGCCTCCTGTCGATTCAATCTCATGCTAATCACTACATCACTCATCGCTATGCGCTGACCCTCAGACTCCCGAGGAAAGGATTGACCAGCAGAGCCCGGCCGAATCGCCCGGGCTCGCCATGCCCGGGGTAGAGCATGGTTTCCTTCCGGAGCACGGCCTGAAGCCGGCTCAGCGACGCCTGCATCTGCTCTTCCGACCCGCCCGGAAAATCGACCCGGCCGATGGAATCCAGGAAGAGCGTATCGCCGGTGAATGCGTAGTCCGAAGCGAGCAGGCAGATCCCGCCCGGAGTATGCCCGGGCGTGTTCAGCACCGTCATCTCATCCGCACCGACCACTACCTTGTCGCCCTCTTTCAGCAACCGGCTCGGCTCCGGCGAGGTCAACTTCATACCCATCAGGCTCGACAGATTCCGGTCCGGGTGGGCAAGCAGCTTGGCATCAAGTTCGTGGATTAGCAGCTCGGCCCCGGTCGCCTCAATGACCTCGCGGTTGGCCGCGATGTGGTCGATGTGCCCGTGGGTATCGATAACGTACTTCACCGTCCCGCCGAGTTCTTTCGCCTTATCGAGAATCATCTTGGCGTCTCCGCCCGGGTCGATCACCGCCAGCTCGGCGCCCGACTTCAGAATGTAGCAGTTGGTGGCCAAAGACCCGACCACCAGCCGCTCAATGATCTCAACCACGGCTCTTCCTCGCCTGGGGCAGTCTGCCGATCAGCTTGCGGCTCTTGCCCTTCCCGACAAACTGCCAGCCCTCTCGCGCAAGCAACCATTCTTTCATGTCCAGACCGCCGCCGAATCCATGCAGCGTGTAGTCCGAACCGACCACGCGGTGACACGGAATTAGCAGAGCGAATGGATTGTCGGCCATCACCTGTCCTGCTGCCCGTTCACCTCTCGGACTGCCTGCTGCCCGGGCAAGTTGGGAGTAGGTCATCACCTGCCCCGGCGGAATCCCGGCGCAGCGGCCCAGCACCTTGCGTGCGTACCCGTGAATCCCGGTCGTGTCCACATGCAGGTACTCAGGTATCATACCGCCCTGCAACACGCGTTCAAGGTCCTTTGCCAGCTTGCGGTCATCGCGAGGGCCCTTCTTGCCCAGCATGACGCCCGCGACCTTTCCGCCCCGGCATTCCACGGTTACCCAGTGCGGACCGAGCCGACACGAACGGCTCTCAGTCGCGTCCGGAGCGGAACTCTTCATCGGCGGGTATCATAGACCGTGTGAGGGGAAAGTCAAGGAAGCGCCCGGCGTCTGACGCCGGGAAATCCCAAGTCCCAAATCCCAAGTCTCAAGCGAAAGTGGAAATTACGAATGACCGGACTTTGACATTTCCCCTTCTCCACTTTCCACTTTGGGCTTGGCGTCTTGGCGGTTCCGGTCCGATTTCGGCTCCGCACCTGTCCCAGATCCGCAGATAAGGTGGATAGATGCACCTCGGGCAGCATTCGGTAACGAC
>CAZVCQ010000560.1:0-2161 GCA_964626085.1 uncultured bacterium | reverse complement strand
GTTCCTGAATCTGGAAGGGGCCAAGCTCTCGACTTCCCGCAACTGGGCGGTGTGGCTGCCCGACTATCTGAAGCAGTTTCCGGCTGACCCGCTGCGCTATGCGCTGGCCGTGAACCTGCCCGAGAACCGGGACGTGGATTTCACCTGGCGCGACTTCCACGCGCGGAACAATAACGAGCTGGCCGACGTGCTGGGCAACTTCGTCAACCGGGTCGCGGTGTTCATCAAGAAGAACTACGGCGGCCGGGTGCCGGAAGCGAGCCCGGACGACGAGGGGAGCCTGGAGGTGCTGAAGGCGATTGCCGAAGTGCCGGCCAAGCTCGGCCGGATGATAGAGGCCTACCAGATCAAGGATGCGGCGCGCGAGGTGATGACGCTACCCGCCATGGGCAACCGCTACTTCGACCACGAAGCGCCGTGGAGGACGTTCAAGCAGGACCGGGCAGCCTGCGACCGGACTATGAATGTCTGTATGCGGCTCGTCTCGTCGCTCGAGGTGCTGCTCTACCCGTTCCTGCCTTTCACCAGCCGGAAGATGTCGAAGCTGCTATGGGGACACGATCCCAATTCCCCGGCGGAATTGGGTCATGTCCCAAAGCGGGGATGGGACGACGCCGCCAAGTCGGCGCTGCCCGCGGAGTTGGGCCCGGCCGAAATACTGTTCAGCAAGATTGAGGAGTCGGCGATTGCCGTGCAGGTCGACAAGCTGCAAGCCTCAAGCCGCAAGCCGCAAGCTGAATGCCCCAAGCCGCAAGCTCCAAGCCCAAAGCAGGAGGGGAAGAGCATGATTGCTTACGACGATTTCAAGAAGCTGGAGTTGAAGGTCGCGAAGGTGCTGAGCGCGGAGCCGGTGCCGGGTGCGACCAAGCTGCTCAAGCTGCAGATTGACCTCGGGACCGAGCAGCGGCAGATTGTGGCCGGCATCGCGCTGGCCTACAAGCCGGAGGAGTTGGTCGGCAAGTCGATTGTGGTTGTCGCCAACCTGGCGCCGGCGGTAATCCGTGGGGTCGAGTCGAACGGCATGCTGCTCGCGGCGACCGGCGGAGACAAGCTCGCCCTGGTGACGTTCGACCGTGAGACGGTGCCCGGCTCGTCGGTATCATAATGAAGTCCAAAGTCCAAAGTCCGAAGTCAGGCCACGGACCATCGACCATGGACGATGGATAGTGGACTAGAGCCATGTCCCGCCGTTCCAAGGAAAACCCCGAAGGCCTGAAGATATTCGATTCGCACTGCCATCTGACCGATGGTCAGTTCTCGGTTGACCTGGCGATCGTGCTCAAGCAGGCGCACACTGCCGGGGTCCGCTGGATGATGACCGTGAGCCAGAGCGTGCCGGACAGCCGGCAGGCAGTCGCCCTGTGCCGTGACCGCGAGGGGGTCTACTGTGCGGTGGGCGTGCACCCGCACGAGTCCGACCAGTTCCGGAGCATGGACGTGCGGGCGCTCAAGGACATGTGCATCGACCCTAAAGTCAAGGCAATCGGCGAGATCGGGCTCGACTTCTTCCGCGGCATATCGTCGCGTGGCAACCAGGAGACTGCGTTCCACGCCCAGATCGAGCTGGCCAGGATGCTCGACATGCCGATGATCATCCACATCCGCGACGCGGCCAGCCGGGCCCGGAGCATGATCGACGAGCATGGGTACTACTGTGGGGTCCTTCACTGTTTCTCCGCCGACAAGAAGCTGGCGGACTGGGCGATCGAGAAGGGTCTGTTCATTTCCTTCTCCGGCAACATTACCTATGGCGAGGAGCGTCTGGAGGTAGTCGCCAAGACGATTCCCCGCGACCGGCTGATGGTCGAGACCGATGCGCCCTACCTTGCGCCGGTGCCCAACCGAGGTCAGCGGAACGAGCCGGCCATGGTCCGGGTGACACTCGAGAAGCTTGCGCAGATACTCGGCATCACTCTGGTCGAGGCCGCAGACCTGACCCGCGAAAACGCGCTCCGCTGTTTCCGTATATGACGGGTCCACGGGTCCTGGGGTTCTGGGGTTCAGGTTCCGAACCAGAATCCGTGAACCCTTGAACCCCCGAACCCGCCTTTTCTCCTGAAGCATCTCTATCCCCGCCGCGGGCTCGGCCAGTCATTCTTGACTTATGAACCCGTCGCCGACGCGCTGGTTGAGGCGCTCGGACCTGGCGCGACCGACACGG
>CAZVCQ010000559.1:0-2170 GCA_964626085.1 uncultured bacterium | reverse complement strand
CAGTCGTAGCCGGTCGTCATCATCCCGACCGTGACGCAGACGCGGGCCTTGCTGGTCTTGTAGCCGGGCAGGAAGTTGGCCGAGCCGAGCAGGTTGTTGTTGGCAAAGTTGATGGTGAACTGCTGGGCATCCTCTTTTATCCCGGACGTCACTTGCACGGCGAAGTCGGACTTGTACCTGCCGGGGAACATCCGGTCGGCCATTACGTTGAGAATCTGCGCCAGTTTGGCGGCGTGATGCTGGCTGACAGCGAAGATAACAGACTTGCCGATTTCGCCGCTGATGGGGTCACGCAGGGCGTGCTCAAGGAAGGTCTTGCAGAATAGCTCGTTAGTTGCCTTGGCGAAGAAACGCTTCTCGAACTCGCTCTTCTGGAAGCTCTCGATTCGGTCCTCACCTTCTTCGTCGGTGAAGGCGACGACGAATCCGTGGTCGGAAAGCAGTTGCGTGGTCACCTCAGTCCTTGCGTCCACCACAGTCGGGTTGATGAGATAGCCGTCTTTCACGCCGTCCATGAGCGAGTAACGAAACGTGGGCTGGCTCTTCTCGCAGCCAAAGGTGCGATAGGTGTCCAGCAGTATCCGGCGTTCGAGTTCGCGCGGGTCGTGAGTAGGCCGGTCGGTGTCGTCGACGTTCCGGAGGTAATCCTTCGGCGTGGCAGTCAGGCCGAGCTTGTACCCGACGAAATAGTCGAACACGGCGCGGGCGTTGCCGCCGATGGAACGGTGCGCCTCGTCCGAGATGACCAGGTCGAAGTCGGTGGGCGAGAACAACCCTTGGTACTTGTTGTTGAAGAGCAAGGACTGCACGGTCGTGACGACTATCTCGGCACGCCGCCAATCGTCGCGGCTCTCCTTGTAGATGACCGACTGGTAGTCGGCAGAGAGGAGGCCGGTGAAGGCCTTCTTGGCCTGGTCTTCAAGTTCGAGGCGGTCCACCAGGAACAGCACGCGCTTGGCGTTGCCGGTGCGCAGGAAGAGCTTTATCACGGCGGCGGCAGTCAGCGTCTTGCCGGTGCCGGTGGCCATCTCGAACAGGAAGCGGTCGTTGCCATCCTTCACGGCCTGCTGCAGTGCGTGGACGGCATTCAATTGGTACGGCCGCAGGAACCGTAGCTTGTTGGCCTGGACGTAGCCGGGACGCTCCGCTTCGTTGCGCCAACCAGCATCGGACTGGTAGTTCGGGCGCTGAGTGAGGGCTATGAAGTCGTCGCCCACCTTCTCGTCGATGAGCAGTTGCGGGTTGGGCGTGACCTTCTGGTAGCCCATAACCGAGTCCGGCCGGGGGAACGACGTGATAACGTACGGGTTGCCGCGCTCAAGGTCCCAGAAGTAATGCAGGTTCCCGTTGGACAGGATAACGAAGCGGCAGTTCTGGGACTTGGCGTACCTGCGGGCCTGTTCTTTGCCGACGAGGGGTTCCTTGTTCTCTGATTTGGCCTCAAGGACAATAAAAGGGAAGCCTCTGGAATCCAGCAGCAGGAAGTCGATGAAGCCCTTCTTCGTCTTCTCGAAGTCGTTGCCGAATTCGTCGAGCTTGGTCGTCTTGATTGCGACGCTGGGTTCCAGGCAGATGTTGGCAGGCGCATCGCCGTCGGGGAAGAAGCGCCAGCCGGCTGCCTCAAGCAGCCGATTGATCTTAATGCGAGCAGACGCTTCCCTTGCGCTGGAGACCTGTCCTGGCACGCGAGGTTATAGCCGGAAAACGTGCCAAAGTCAAACCAATGACGGTGACATGGTGCTCGGCCAACTTGGTGGTCGGGCGGGGCGCAGGAAAGAGGGGTCTGGCGCAGGGCTGGATACCGTTACGGAAACAGGAACGGCGGCTGTTGCGAGTGCGGGAACGTGGGCCGGAACGGACGCTGTCTCGGGGCCTGGAACAGACGCTGTTACGGGCGCTGGCACGAGAGCCGTTGCGGCAGCAGGGCCGGTAGCCGTAGCGATACAAGGACCGGGTGCAGTTCAGGGCGCAGGTGCAGTGCCGGAACCAGATGCAGTTGGGGTTCGAGTACCGGAGGCTGGTGCGAGGGTTGGTCATCGGGCCGGAACGAGAGCCGTTGCAGCAGCCGGAGCGGCTACCGTTTCCTGCGCTATGGCGGCGGCAGGAGCGAGGGCCGCCTAGGAGTCCGGCCGAAAAGTCTTGACAAGCGTCCTGTTCTATGTTAGTATTG
>CAZVCQ010000558.1:0-2173 GCA_964626085.1 uncultured bacterium | reverse complement strand
CCTGACTTACATCAAACTGTCGGGCAACGTCGGCTGCGTGGTGAACGGGGCCGGGCTGGCGATGGCGACAATGGACCTGATCAAGCGCTATGGCGGGGAGCCGGCGAACTTCCTCGACGTGGGCGGCTCGTCTTCGCCCGAGAAGATGGTGACCGCCATGCGTATCATTCTTTCCGACCCGAACGTGAAGACCATCCTCATCAACATCTTCGGCGGCATCACCCGCTGCGACGACATCGCCAACGGGCTGCTGGCGGCGGTCGGGACACGATCCGAATCGTCGGACGATTCAGTCATGTCCCTTCGCAAGGTGCCGCTGGTGGCGCGGCTGACCGGGACCAATGCCGAGAAGGCGCAGGAGATTCTCGCGGGCAGCGCGGTGACGGGGGCAGAGACGATGGGGGACGCGGTAAAGAAAGCGGTCGCGCTGGCGGGAGGCGCAGTATGAACCCGGCAAGAAGGCAATGCAAAATGCAGAATGCAAATTGCAGAAGGCAAAATGGCGGATGCGGAGATGAGAACCGCCAAGGACGCCAAGAACGCCAAGGTCCCGAATTCCCTCGCCCCTTGGGGGAGAGGGCAAGGGTGAGGGGTGGGATGAGGGCGGCCGAAGTCCGAAGCCAGAGTGCAGAGGTCAAAATGCAGAGTGCAGAATGCAGAACGCAAAGTGACGGGCGGCGGCGCGGAATGGAGCGGGGAAGATGAGTATCATCGTTGACAAGAATACACGGCTGATTGTGCAGGGGATTACCGGGCGGGACGGCGCGTTCCATGCGAAGGCGATGAAGGAGTACGGCACCAACGTAGTCGGTGGGGTGACGCCGGGCAAGGGCGGCCAGCTGGTTGAGGGCCTGCCGGTGTTCGATTCGGTCGAGGAGGCGGTGAAGAAGACGGGCGCCAACGCTTCCATCATCTTCGTGCCGGCGTCGTTCGCGACCGATGCGATGTATGAGTGCATCGCGTCTAGCCTCGACCTAGTGGTCTGCATCAGCGAGGGCCTGCCGACTATGGACATGGTGAAGGTGCTCGACTACGCCAAGGGGACGAAGACGCGGATACTGGGGCCGAACTGCCCGGGCGTGATTTCGCCGGGCAAGGTCAAGGTCGGCATCATGCCCGCGGCCAGCTTCAAGCCGGGCAGCGTGGGCGTGGTCTCGCGCTCGGGGACCCTGACTTACGAGGTGGCGAGCCAGACGGCCGAGTTCGGCCAGTCGACAGTGGTCGGCATCGGCGGCGATCCGGTCATCGGCACGAACTTCATCGACTGCCTGGCGATGTTCAACGCCGACCCGGAGACCAAGGCGATCGTGGTCGTAGGGGAGATCGGCGGCACGGACGAGGAGCGGGCGGCGGAGTGGGTGAAGGCCAACTGCAAGAAGCCGGTGCTCGGGTTCATCGCCGGTCAGACCGCGCCCCCGGGCAAGCGAATGGGCCATGCGGGCGCGATTATCTCAGGCGGCTCGGGGACTGCGCCGGAGAAGGTGAAGGCGTTTGAGGCTGCCGGGATTACGGTCGTCTACGAACCGCAGGAGATCGGGCCGAAACTGAAAGAGCGCCTATAGGCGCAAGTAGTAAGTCTTAAGGACAAAGGACAAAGCAAGAGGGGAAGTAACAAGTCAGGACAAAGGCTCGGCTGTGCCGGGCCTTCTTTCCTGCGGGCTCAGACTACGTGGATGACGAGACGAGGTCTTGGAGTGCGGCAGCAAGGCTGCCGCTTTGACTGAAAAGCGGGAGCTTGTGCTCCCGCAATCCAATTGGGTTGGGGGCTACTTGGACTCGGCGAGTTTCTGCTCGCCGATGGCGAAGCCCTGCTCGAAGGCCTCGATGTTCTTCTGTACCAGGCGGTCGGGCACGGTGCCGGGGATGGCGTCGAGGAGGGCCTGCTTGGGCACGACCTTGGTGATAGCGACGATGAAGCCGATCATCACGAAGTTGGAGTAGAGGCGGTTGCCGAGTTTCTCGGCGATGCGGGTGGCGGTGACGGCGTACTGCTTGATCTTCGCGCGCACCGGGTGGGGTTTGACCAGGTCCTCTTCGAGGAGCAGGATGCCGTCATCTTTGAGTTCGGGCTCGAACTTGTCGTAGGCCTCCTGCGACATCGCAATCAGGATGTCAGGAGTGGTCAGGTAGGGGTAGAGGATCTCGGTGTCGGATACTACAAGCTGGGCCGAGC
>CAZVCQ010000557.1:0-2184 GCA_964626085.1 uncultured bacterium | reverse complement strand
CCAAGACTAACATAGAACAGGACGCTTGTCAAGACTTTTCGGCCGGACTCCTAGGCAAGTCTGCACACTGAGGCACCGCATCGCGCCCAAGTTGACTTGGCCTCCCCAGCCGCTACAATCCTGTCAAGCTAACGAGCAGGGTCCGGCCGGCATCACCCGCACAGCGACGGTTGTCCGAAACGGCTGCCGCGGGTCAGAACGACCCCGGTCGGGCACGACAAGACTGGAGCAACTTGATGGTATTAGTATTCTGCGAACAGCGTGAAGGCAAGCTGAAGAAGGTCGCGTTCGAGGACCTGTGTGTCGGCTATGCGATTGCCGAGAAGCGCGGCGGTGAGTTGACCGCCGTGATAGTCGGTTCCGGCATCAAGGGCCTCGCCGATGAAGTGGTCAAGTTCGGTGTGAACAAGGTCATCACAGTGGATGACCCGTCGCTGCAGTTCTACACTCCGGACGGGTACGCCGGCGCGCTCGAGAAGCTGTGCCGCGAGCACAAACCCCATACCGTCGTGCTCTCGTCAACCGTCCTCGGAAAGGACTTGGGCGCCACCCTCGCTGCCCGGCTTGAGACCGCCATTATCCCGGACTGCACCGCGCTCGAGTTCGACGATACCGGCAACCCCATCCTGACCCGACCGGTCTATGCAGGCAAGGCGATTACCCGAGTCACCGCACCTTCGGCCAACCCACTCGTCATAACGATGCGTCCGCGCGCCTACGACGCGCAGCCGGAGAACGACAAGGGCGCCCAGATCGTGACAAGCGACGCTGCTCCGGGCGAGCTGCGGACCAAGGTCGCCGAAATCGTGAAAGCGGTCATCAAAACGGTTGAGCTGACCGAAGCCGACATCATCATCTCCGGCGGCCGGGGCATGAAAGGTCCGGAGAACTACCCGATTCTCGAGGAGCTGGCCGCGGTCGTGAATGCCGCGGTCGGCGCTTCACGGGCCGCGGTCGACGCGGGCTGGCGCGACCACCAGTTCCAGGTCGGTCAGACCGGCAAGGTCGTCGCGCCTTCGCTCTACATCGCCTGCGGCATCTCGGGCGCAATCCAGCACCTCGTCGGCATGATCAGCTCCAAGACCATTGTGGCTATCAACAAAGACCCGGAAGCCAACATCTTCAAAGTCGCGGACTACGGCATCGTCGGCGACCTGTTCAAGATTGTGCCGATGCTGACGGAAGAGTTCAAGAAGGCCAGGAGCCAAGGGGTCTAGGATTCAAGGATTCTAGTGCGGATACACTGGACCCCTCGAATCCTGGAATCCTCGAATCCTTTCTGAGCATGCCCAACACCAAGCAGACTGAAATCGAGGACGTGCGCGAGGTGCTGGAGCGCATCCTCGACATCTCCGAGCCGCCGGTCGCGCGATGCCGCCTGCTCTCCTCCGGGTTCGGCCCGTCCCACACGCTTGTTACCGAAGCCGAACTGACCGGCACGCGCGCCTGCCTTGGCTGCGGCAACTGCGTGGACATCTGCTCGCTCCTGGCCCGTGAGCCGGCGCGCCTCTCGAAGACCGCCCAGCGCACCTCGCTCGCCCTTGAAACCATGGTCGGCACCGACTGCGACCGCTGCTACGCCTGCGTCATGTCCTGCCCGCAGGTGGACACGAGCATCAAGCACTACATCGTGAAGACCCGCACGGTCGAGCAAATGAGGCACCTGCTGGAACGGCTCGGGCCGACCGACGACTATTATCTGGACGCTTTCCTTGAGGAGGCCGAGAATGGCTGAGACCAAACACGAAACCGACGTCGCTGAGGCCAACCGCTCGAGCGGGACCGCTGAGGTCAACCTCGTTGACATCTACATCACCGGCGAACGCCACCGGGTGCCCGATTCGCTGACGATTCTGCAGGCGATCGAGTACGCCGGCTACAAACTGGTGCGCGGCGTGGGCTGCCGGGGCGGGTTCTGCGGCGCGTGCGCCACCGTCTACCGCCTGCCCGGTGACTTTCACCTCAAGTTCGCGCTCGCCTGCCAGACCCAGGTCGAGCCGGATATGCAGCTTGCGATGATTCCATTCTACCCGGCCAACCGCTCCACCTACCGCTTGTCTGAACTCAAGGGCGAGGCGAAAGAAGTCCTCGACCTCTACCCGGAAATGCTCCGCTGCTACGGCTGCAACACCTGCACCAAGTCCTGCCCGCAGGACATCGACGTGCTCGGGTACGTTGCAGCCA
>CAZVCQ010000556.1:0-2185 GCA_964626085.1 uncultured bacterium | reverse complement strand
ACGAGCGCCGAGAAGACGTTGAACGCGGCCGGCGCGACCGCCGGGACGAAGAACGTGCCGCAGGCGTTGAGGATGCCCATCGCCCACGCCGCCAGGGCCACGAAAAAGAGCAACGGGAACATGATGCGGGTGAGGGTCATGGTCAGTTGCAGCTTGGCCGGCTCGTCGGCGAATCCGAGCGCGATGACTTTGACAATCCATGGGGCGAAGATGATGCCGAGAATCGAGAGCACGCCGGTGACGAGCGCGAGCGTGTTGAACATGTTTGACGCGAAGCGCCACGTCCGCTGTCGGTCGTCGTCGTGCAGGCTGCGGACGAACGTCGGTACGAATGCCGCGGAGAGCGCAGACTCGGCGAAGAGGTCGCGGAGGAAATTGGGGATGCGGAAGGCGACGTTGAACGCGTCGGTTGTGAACCCGGCGCCGAACAGGTACGCGAAGACCGACTCGCGGATGACTCCCAGAATCCGGGAGAGCAAGGTCCCGACGCTGAACACGCCGACTCGGCGGGTGAAGCGCGCCTCCGTGTGGCCGTCGAAGACCGGGGGTTCGTTCACTGACGAGAATGATAGGGGAGGCTCACCTTAAGTAAAGCTGAGCGGATGAACGTTCAAGGACAAAGTAACAAGGACAAAGGACAAAGCAAGACGGAAAGTGATAAGTCCGAGCCGGACTTCGTCCTTTCCGCTTTCAGCATTGCTTTGTCCTTACTACTTTGTCCTTTGTACTTCGGCCGTCTTGGGTGTGCTGTTGATTTCGTAGCGGTTGTTGCTAGATTGACGCATGGCCAGGAAAGAGAAGCCGCCGGTCATCGAGGCGTGCGGCCGGAGAGTCCGGCGGATTCCAGTCAAGACTCACGTGCTGCTCGAGACCGACCCGTTGGTCGAGACGGTGAAGCGCTACGCCCTGGCCGCAGCGCAGCCGGGTGACATTATCACCATCGCCGAGAGCCCGGTGGCGGCAATGCAGGGCCGGGCGATACCGATTTCGAGCATCAAACCGGGGTTCTGGGCAAGCGTGCTCTGGCGATTCGTGAAGAAAGTCCCGTACGGCATCGGCCTGCGCTCGCCGTGGTCGATGCAGTGCGCGATAGACGAAGTCGGCGCGCCGCGGATCATCCGTGCGGCGATTGCCGGCGCCTGGGGCAAGCTGCGGGGGAGAAGCGGCGACTTCTACCGGGTGGCGGGCAGGCAGGCGGCTATGATTGACGCGGCCCATACCTCGGGCGTGAAGGAGTTCTACGAGTGCGTCATCAAAGGACCGAAGGACCCGGACGGAACCGCGCAGATGCTGACGAACGAACTCGGCATCCCGGTCGCCATCGTTGACGCCAATGACATCTTCGGCTGTGCGGTCGTGGGCGCGCCCGCGGGCCTCGACGTGAAGCTGGTGCGGGAGGCGATGCGCGACAACCCCGCCGGCCAGGGCGACGAATTGACTCCAATCATCATCCTCAGGTCAGAGACCTGAGTTTTGTTTGCCTGTTCCGGGCGGCCGTCCCCGCTGGCGTACTGCGCCCGAAGCCGATTCCTCGTGTCTGCCCGCATGCACCGATAGCGGCGCTACAACTTTCTCTGACCTGACGTCTACCGGCGCGGCGAGGAGGGATTTCGGAGAGGCCCCGCGCGTCAGAAACCGCTGGTCACACTGTTGGGATCAGACCCGGCCATTTTGACCTCTGATATGTGCACTTTGCAGTTTGGATTGGCGGTCGCAGCCCACCGCCCACGCTCCGCCAATCTAGAATCTGGAATCTACAATCTGGAATGACGTTGCGTCAGGAATCGGCTGCGGTGTCGCCGGGCTTTCCCGGCCAGTGGGAACTCGGTCTGCTTCTATTCCGCCTTCCGGATGAGCGGAACAACCACAAGTCCCTGCTCGCCGCGCACCACCTGCCAGGCGTTGTGTTCCTTCAGCCTGCCGCTCAGAATCAGCCCGCTCAAAGGGGCTTGGACGAGCCGTTCCACTGTGCGCTGAAGCTCCCTGACCCCGTACTCCGGGCTGTAGCCTGCCTGCGCGAGTGCCTGCTCGGCTTCCTCGCTGACGTGCAGCGTGACGTTATGCCGCTTGCGGAGTTCCTCTGAAATCTCGTCCAGCATCGGCCGCAGGATTCTTCTCGCGTCCTCCTCGCTCAGCGGCCGAAAGACAATCTGCTCGTCAACCCGGTTGATGAACTCGGCCCGGA
>CAZVCQ010000555.1:0-2192 GCA_964626085.1 uncultured bacterium | reverse complement strand
GCTCCTTTCAGCTCTCCTGCCTCCCAAGTGTTGCACTTCACTATTGAACTCGCGGCGCGTCAAGAGTGCCTAGGAACAGTCACCCTGCTCGGGAAGCTTCGGAACATCTTGGCAGATTCCGCCCGCCCCACGAGGCATTGCAGATTGCAGATTGTAGATTGTAGATTGGCCGACCCCGAGGCAGATCTACATCCCCGCCCGCTTTGGCTCACCCCAAACCCCATGGCGAGGACGCAAGTCCCAAGTCCAAAGGACGAATGACGAAGGCGTGCACCTGTGCCCCCTTGGGGTGACCCCGCGGTTTGACAACCTCGCCCGCGGGTCTTAGTATGTCCGCGATGATATCCAGGCACCGGCTGCGCCGGCCGGCGCTGCGTGAACAAAGTACCGGAAGTGCACCTGCTTGCTGCCAGAACTGACGTGCTGATCATCAACTCCCACAGCGGCATTCCGGTCCGGCTGACGGAGGAACGGTGGAATCATATCGTATGCGGCCATCCGGAAATGCTCGATTGTCGCGAAGAAGTGCTGGAGACGCTCGCCGATCCCGACATGGTGCAGCAAGGCGACTTTGGCGAACTGCTGGCCATTCGGGAATACAGGAAGCTGAAACCGGGACGGTTCACGGTAGTAGTCTACCGCGAAACCTGCCCTGATGACGGGTTTGTCCTCACTGCCTATCTAACGGACAGGCCCTCATCCAGAAGGAGAGTCATATGGAAGCGGTGAAGATCCTTGAGAGACCCGGCGCGCTGGAGTGGAACTACGACGCCGAGGCGGACGTTCTATACCTGTCCCTCGGCTCGCCGCGGGTGGCCGAGGGAGTGGACGTAGGCGAAGGCGTCGTCGTGCGCTATGACCCTGAACAACGTGAGGTCGTTGGACTTACGGTGGTAGGGGTGCGCGCGAGGTTGCTGAGAGGTCTGAGCTCGGCACCCGAGGTCGAGCCGGTCGCAGTCCACGACCGCCCGCGCAAACCGAAGACCCGCAAGCCGTGAGCCGTCGTCCGTGAGCCGCAGACCGCCAGCTGTCAGCCGCAGGCTGCTAGCCGTCGGCCCACCCGCCCGCCGATTTGACACCCCCGCCCATCTGTAGGCATTTCAGATTTCAGATTGCAGATTGGCTGCGGCTAAGCCGCGAGATCCCAGGTCTCAGCTCCCGGTTGGCAGTGGCGGACGGCCAGAGTGCTGCCGTGGCGGAGCTTGACTCCATGTCCGGCTCTACTACTCTGAGTGCAGCCCATGCCCCCGAAGGTTCGCGACATCATCAGGTTGATTGAACAGGACGGCTGGTTCCTTGTCGCAACCAAAGGCAGTCACCGTCAATACAAGCATCCGGTGAAACCCGGTCGAGTCACCATTGCTGGTCATCCCGGGCATGAACTTGCACCTGGCACCCTGAACAGTATACTCAAACAGGCAGACCTGAAGGAAAAGAACTGACCATGCATAGATTCCTTATCGTGATTGAGAAGGCCAACGGCAACTTCTCTGCATACTCGCCGGACCTGCCCGGGTGCATTGCTACCGGTGCCACTCGCGAGGAGGCCGAGAAGAACATGCACGAGGCAGTGAGAATGCACGTCGCCGGCCTGGCCGAAGACGGACTGCCGATTCCCAAGTCCGAGTCCGCGTCCGAGTACGTAGTAGTATAGCTACCTGCTGACGGCTTCCTGACACTCGATCCCTCTATCCCTCGATCTCTCGATCCGTTTCCCCTGCTGGTTGTCGATTGCAGATTGACGCGGCCATAGGCCGCGAGGGCCCATGTGCTAGTTTCCAGTGACCAGTAGCTGAGAGATTCCTCGACTTCACTCCGCTCCCTCGGAATGACCGTGGGCTCGACGTCCGTGTTACCACTTTGCCATTTCCCCTTTGCCCTTCGCATCCTGGCGTTCTTGGCGGTCTTGGCGGTTACCGATCCGGACCTTGGTATCTTGGTCTGCTCGAACTTGGGACACGATCCGGAATCTCCGGGCAGATTCCGGTCATGTCCCCGCCCTGGCTTTTGTGGTGAGAGTCCTCTGCCCTATTTCATCGCTTCGGCTTTGCCGAAGCTGCGGGAGAGGAAGAACTCATCGAGCGGTATCGAGGCGCGGCCTTTGACCATCTGCTCGGCCATCAGCTTGCCGATTGCCGGTCCAAACATGAAGCCGTGGCCGCTCATGCCGGTGGAAACATAGAGCCCGCGCA
>CAZVCQ010000554.1:0-2193 GCA_964626085.1 uncultured bacterium | reverse complement strand
GCAACCGGGATGACAGGTATTTCGGGGCTCAATCCCTTCACTTGCGTTGTGGCTCGGTATCCCATCCCCTGGCTTCACGATGGCCGTTACCCGGCCAGGTGCAGGGTTCAGTTCTGAGCCGGCTGCTAGCCTTAGCTCAGACCGGATTCTCACCGGTTGGACAAACCAAGCTTCTCTCGGCGCATTCACAATGCCTCCTCTGCTGTCTTGGGCCATCCGCTGGAAGACCCCTTTCGGACATTCGGACCGCGTCTCAGCACCAGAGACACACGTTGTCGCTTCGGGCTCGTGGCTGGACGCTCCTCACAGAACATGCTCGTCCGAATGCACGCCGAATGCCAAGAGGCTATCGCCCGAAACTACGTCACTTAACGAAGCAGGGCACGCCAAACCTGTCACCCAACGGGCACAGATTGTCACCCAACGGTCACAGTATTGACCTTGTGGAATCACGCTCGCCACAGTGACTGTGAGCCGGAACGCCACCGGGACTCGACACTACTCGAGCACTTGACTACGGGATAACCGGACTGATCGTCAACGGCCGGCAATCTAGCCGGAATCGAGGAGCATTGGCCGTATCGTCGCGGCGTGGCTTGACTGCTGACAGCCTACAGCCGACAGCTCATGGCCGACGACTGACGGCCATCCGCGGCCGCAAGCTCACGTCGGCGCGACAGGCGATTCCCGACGCGCGGACGGATGGTCAGAATTGCCGCTCATTCCCGAGCCTCTATGTGTATCATAGCACACATTCCGTCGGCCTAAGAGAAGGGTCCTAACTTACCTATTCCCAAGCCACTAGCCCCTCTTCCCTTTCCGACCCCTCCTATGCCTCCCCCGTAGCTATCCCCATAGCTTCCGAAGTCACGACCCGAGGAATATCCCGGGGAACGACGAAGGCTACTTGTTCGGCTACTTCCACCGCTACTTCGTCCGCCACGTCGCGAGCAACGAGTAGAGCTCCTTGGCGAATTCCTTGCTGAACAACAAGCTAAGTTCCTTCTCAAGGCCCTTGCCGAGTCGCAGTCCACATTCCCGTCCGAGTTCCTTCCCGAGTTCCTCTGCAGAGAACTTCGGAGCCAACATGCCGAGCTTCTTGGGGAGGAGCCGGAAGAACTTCAGTCTGCGCCGCCGCCCGACTCCTTGGGCCTGCGGCTTGAGGCTGGTAGGTCAGTCGCCTGCGGCCAAGGACCTGCAGCAGACCGGGCAAGCGCCGCGCGGGTACACGGGCCGGTCGTTGGGCCAGACGCCGCAGTCAATCGGCCCTAGTGCCTCGGCGACGTCTACCGGGCAGCGCCCGTACATCTTGTGGAAGCCCTCGAACGTCTGGCAACCGTCCGACCTCCGTCCGCACTGCGGGCAGGTGAACCGCGGAGAGACCGAGACCCCGACCCGCGGGAAGTACCCGTCGAAGTGAACCGCGCCCCGGCACTCGATGCAGGTCGAACGATTGAGCCGCGAGTAGTTGATGCGCTCGACCAGCGCCGTCCGTTCGGCCCGGCCCTCGTCTTCGAACCGAACAGCGCGTGCGTTGAGCATCGGGAAGTCGATGTTCAAGGCGTCGGCGATGTAGTAGAGCGCCGGCGTGGTCTGCAGGAACGGCCGGGCCAGAACCGAACGCGGCACCGCCTCGCGGCCCCAAACACTGCGGCCGATGACCGGCACGAATACGGCGGCGATAAGCAGGCCGATAGTAAACCCGATGCCGCCGGCCGCAACCCGCCCCACTACTGCCCTATCCCAAGCCGGGTTCAGCTTGAGCAGGCGGAGCGCCGCAGGCACGAGCACCACCACGGCGAGCGTAGCTACCGCCAAAGCGACGAATCCGGCCGTGTAGGAATGAAACAGACGGTGGAAGAACGAGTAGGCCGCAAACCCGGCCGCTACGCCAGCGACTATCCGAAAGATGTCGAACAGGGCGAAGAAGAGCCCGCGCCGCACCTCGGCAAGAATGCCGAGGCCGACGAAGAGGATGATGAGCGCATCGGTGAACAGCGCCACCAGAGATTATAGACCGGAAAGCATGTCCGAGACAGCCGGGCGCACGTCGGACAGGGGCCGTCGAGGCCAAGTCGGGAATCAGAGCCGCGGATGCCCGCTACGCTTGGGGCGGAGCGGGGACGCGCGGCAGCGTAAAGCCAAACTTGCTGCCCTTGTCCGGCTCGCTTTCGACCCAGGCCTCGCCGCCGA
>CAZVCQ010000553.1:0-2205 GCA_964626085.1 uncultured bacterium | reverse complement strand
CGTCAGTTCGTGGCCGTGCGTCCCAGACTACCGGTTTCCGGCCGGCCTCCTAGGCAATGATGCGGCGTGATACCGGGGTCACGCAGCCTGTCTGAAAACTCAAGATACGGGGACACGATAATCTGAGCCGGGTCGACGCACGGCGTCTCCCCTGCCAGAAGCATTCCAGATTGTAGATTGCAGATTGACGGGCAGGGCGACGCGGCATCGGTTTGCAGTTGGCAGTAGCGGAAGCCGGTCTTGGCGCTCTTGGCGACCCGTTCGACTCACCGCGCCCCGTCATTCCGAGTGAGTCCGACGAATCGAGGAATCTCTCCGTCGAGCGCGACTCGCTCAGGGCAAGCTCTTGGCGGCTGTCCTCTGGACGGACGACCTAGCCTCCACGCTCCTGGCTTCTCCTCGTCCTCCGTCCCGCCTTCCTTGATTGGCCTCAAACGCGGGCTATAATCCGCCCAATGGAAAAGAAGCGCATTCTGACCGGCGACCGGCCGACCGGGCCCCTGCATCTGGGCCACTATGTCGGCTCGGTGGCCAACCGAGTGAAGCTGCAGGACGAGTACGATACGTTCATCATCCTCGCCGACATCCAGATGCTGACGACCCACTTCGACCACCCGGAGAGACTCCACCAGGACGTGCTGAACGTGGCCATGGACAATCTCGCTTGCGGACTCGACCCGGCCAAGGCAACCCTGTTCATCCAGTCGATGGTCCCGCAGATTGCCGAACTGACCGTGGTCTATTCGAACCTGGTCACGGTGCAGCAGCTTTCCCACAACCCGACCATCAAAACCGAGGCTGCCCAGTACAACTTCGGCGAGTCGATGCCGCTCGGGTTCCTCTCCTACCCGGTCAGCCAGGCCGCGGACATCACGTTCTGCCGCGCCCACCTGGTGCCGGTCGGCGAAGACCAGCTCCCCCACATCGAACAGACCCGCAAGATAGTCCGGAAGTTCAACGCGACCTATGCACCGGTCCTGGTCGAGCCGGACGCCAAGGTGAGCGAGGTGTCGCGACTCGTCGGTCTCGACGGCAACGCCAAGATGTCGAAGAGCCTGGGTAACGCCATTTTCCTTTCCGACCCGCCCGAGGAGGTGAAGAAGAAGGTCCCGACCGCGCTCACCGACCCGGCCCGGATTCACCCGACCGACAAAGGCCACCCCGACGTGTGCGTAGTCTACGCATACCACAAGGTATTCAACCCCGAGGGGACGTCGGACATCGAGGAACGCTGCAAGGCCGGCACCATCGGCTGCGTGCCCTGCAAGAAGCTGCTCATCGACGTCCTCAACCGGTTCCTCGCCCCGATTCGTGAACGCCGGGCAGTCTACGAGAAGAGCCCGGACACGGTGTGGGACATCCTGAACCAGGGTACGGCCCGCGCCCGCGAGGAAGGCGCCGCAACCATGGCGCTTGTACGCGAGGCAATGAAGATAGCGTATTTCAAGTAGGAAGGACAAAGTGGAAATGACGAAGTCCGGACTTGGGCCTTTCCACTTTGGACTTTCCACTGTGGACCTTCGTCCTTGACTCAGACACTGGGCCGTTCTGCGAAGTTCGGTCTGGTCCTGGCCGGCGGCCGGGGCCAGCGCTACGGCGGCTACAAGCAGTTCGCCCAGCTCGCGGGAAGACCGATTCTCATTCACAGCGTCAGGGCATTCGAACGCTGCCGCCAGGTCATGGGCCTCGTCGTGGTTGCGCCGCCCCACCGCCTCACCGTCGTCCGGCACATGCTGAGCATGCACGGCGTCCGCCGGTTAGTCGCCGTCGTGGCCGGAGGCAGGACGCGCGCCGACTCGGTGCGGGCCGGGCTTTCCGTCCTGCCGGAGCAGGGCTTGGTGGCGGTGCACGACGCCGCCCGTCCGCTCATTCACGCCGGAATGCTGGTCAAGGGCTTCCGGCTCTGCCGGAAGCGCGGGGCCGCAACCTACGGCTACCCGGTGACCGACACACTGAAACGAGTGAACGGCAGGGATGTGCTGGCCACGGTCGACCGCCGGGACCTGCTGGCAGTCCAGACCCCGCAGTTCTTCAGTCTGGACCTGCTGCGCCGGGCCCACGCCGCGGCCCGTCGCGACCGCCTGCAGGTAACAGACGACTGCGAACTCGTCGAGCGCCTGGGCGTTCATCCGCTCTGGATTCCCGGCCCCCGCACCAACATCAAGCTGACCACGCCCGATGACCTGATTGTGATGCAGGCGCTGA
>CAZVCQ010000552.1:0-2206 GCA_964626085.1 uncultured bacterium | reverse complement strand
TGCTCATCCGAACTTGATTCTAGGCTCTGGAACCTTCTCGTCAAGGCAACGCAGGATTTCGTGATTCGGCGTCAGCCGGACTCGGCGTTCGCCCGACGCACAGGATGGAAGAGCATCACTGTCCGCCGGCCACCCGTCACTGGTCGCCGCGCGCTGTCCGTCACCGCCTACCGCGGCCGACCTGCTGCAAAGCCCCGCCGCCCGCGAGGCCGCAAGCCTTGGGCCGTGGGCCGCTGGCCGTGCCCACTCGACCACTTGATTCCTTGACCCCTCGATTCCTTTCCTCTCCGCTTGACTTCCGTCCCATCCCAACTATGTTCTTGATGATGAACGCGGATGTCCGTTCGACATTGACGCGATTCGGAGTGAAATAGGTATCGTGTCCCCGAAATCCGTGCTGCAAAACAGAGATGCCTTTGATGCGCACGGGAGATAGATGTGACCCAGAAACTCCCTGTGACGATCTACCTCGACCAAAAGGAGGTCAGCAACCTGGCCAAGGGGAAGGAGGCCCCGGTCGCCGCAGCACGGTTCGCCAGACTCGTACAAGCTGGGATGCTGACCCCAGTGTTCTCGTTCGCCCACATCATAGAGACTGCGCGTGACGCGAACGCGGCGCGCCGTCACCTGACATGTGCCTACGTCGATGGTCTTGCCCACAGGCTCTGGCTGAACCAGCCTAGCGCACTGATGCAGATGGAATTGGCGCGCTGCTTCGCCGAGTTTCTGCATGATAGCCCGAAGCCTGCATGTCCTTTTCGTCCACACTTCTTCAACGCGGCAGATCCAAGCCTGGGGCCGGTCGATCTGACTCTCGAGTTCACCATCGCCGTGGCCGAGTTGCTTAGCAACCCCGGCCTGGAATTCGAACACATCCAGAGACACGTAAACGGCTGGCCAGAGCTCAGGCAACTGGGACGTGCATGCAGCCAAGGCCGGCCGATACCCGTGTCGGTGGACCGGCATATGCTCACGAAGTACGTTCCGCGTGCTACCCGCGCGGGATTGACGGTTGATGACCATGTACGCCGAGACTTCATGAGCGGACTGGATATTACACGATTACCATCGACGCAGCTCTTCTTCGAAATAGACGCGAAGATACAAACAGACATGGACTCAACAGTTGACCCAGGCGACGCGCTGGACCACTTCCACATCAGGGCGATACCCTATTGCGACATGACAACGTTGGACGCGCGCATGCACAACATCGTCAGCCAAACCAAAGCAGGCAAGCAGTACGTCGGCAGGATTGCCAGAAACCTACCGGAGGCCCTGCAGAAGCTCGGCCTATGAACCGCCGGGAAAATCGGGGCTATTGGGACCTATCCGGGATGCCTCTATGAAAAACCTCCTGTCAATGCCGACGACCAGGCACCGACACGGAGTTGACAACGGGCCAGAGACGACCGAGAATCCCAGGCAGAAAGATGCAGGACTCTGACGAAATGCAGCGGAACAGAGATGCCCTTAACGGGAGGAAACAACGGAGGTACTGAAGATGACTGACATCCAGAGCTACCCGAGCTTCGACAGTGTACAGACTGAACCTTTTGAGGCACTGGTAGCAGCCTACTTTCAGGCAAACGGGTTCATCACATCGTCGAACAAGTGGTTCTGGTCCAGGGATAACCGCAAGAAACAGAGAGGATATCGGGACGTAGACGTTCTCGCCATCAACGGTTCCGAGACAAGGATCGTCTCGGTAGTCGTGAACCTGGACGACAAGATCCGGCACAATAGGAGTAGACTATTACAGCATGATATGCTGGCTGAATTGGAGACCTACTTCAGTTTGGTCGAGAAGTTCCTGCGTGAAACGCCAGACTATTCATGGATCGTCGACCGACAGCACCGAGCCGTCCTAAGAGTGCTCGCCTATAAGAGCGGTCCACTGCGACCCGATGTTGAGGACGCCTTGGAGAAGAGTCACATCGAGCCACTACCGGGCAGGAAGGTCATCCAAGTCTTGAAGGAAAGGGTGTCTGAATACGGGAAGAAAGGCATCAAGTCTAACAACCCGACCGTGAAGCTCGTCGAGCTCATGGCAGAGCACTCCGAGAAAGAGGGCAGCGTCCGGTGCTGAATGCAATGCCACGAAACAGAGATGCCATTGACGGACGCGGGAATAGAGAAAATGGTTAGCGTCCCATATGCGCTAACTTAAGGAGTTGACTCAGGGCTGGGTGACCATAGAATTGAA
>CAZVCQ010000551.1:0-2208 GCA_964626085.1 uncultured bacterium | reverse complement strand
CCTGGGCTCGGCCGGGCAGACCATCGTCGGCCAGAGCCTGGGACAGCAGAAGCCGGAACTGGCGAGGCGGGCCAGCCATCGCGTGCTATGGATTGCCTTCCTGCTGCAACTCGCGGTGATGCCGGTGTTGTTCGTGCTTGCACCGGTGCTGGTGCGGTTGTTCAACGACAACGCCGACGTCGTGAGATACGGCACCCAGTACCTGCGGGTGCTCACGCCGATGCTGGTCGTGCTCGGCCTCTCGACCGGCTGGGAAAGCGCCCAGCGCGGGGCCGGCGACACCAAGCCGCCGATGGTCGCCGCGCTCGTCTCGAACTGGCTCATCAAGATACCGGCGGCCCTGCTCCTTGCTCGGTTGCTCGGGTTCGGGGTCCTCGGGGTCTGGCTGGGCATCGGCGTATCGATTGTGGTCGAGGCCGGGATTCTCGCCATCGGCTACTACCGAGGTCGGTGGTTGCACAAGGAAGTCCACTGGGAGAGAATGGCGAGTGTCGAATGACGATTGCCGATTTCCCGAGCAGAGACGACGGCCGAAGGCAGAAGGCAGACATGAGATGAGAGATACAAGATGTAAGATGAGAGATGTAAGATGTGAGGTGGCAGAAGTGCTGAAGCAGACAGGCGGAAGGCGGTTAGCGGTGAGCGGTAGGCGTCTGTGAAGCTTCTCGTGCGGCCGATGACCAAGGCGGACAAGCCCGCGTTGCTGCGGATTTCGGCACGGATATGGGAAGGGCATGACTACGTGCCGCTCTTTTTCGACCGCTGGGTAGAAGAAGGCGGATTCCTGGCGGGCGTGTTGCGAGGCCGACTGGTCGGCTACGGCAAGGCGACCGAGCTGGCGCCCGGCGAAATGTGGCTGGAAGGGTTGCGGATCAACCCGAAGTGCCGTCAGCGGGGAATCGGCAAGGAGCTGTCGCGCCAGGTGCTGGACAGGACCCTGGGGAGACGTCCCGTCTCGCTGCGACTCGCGACTGCTGATGTGAACCACGAGTCGATTCACATCATCAAAGAGGTGATGGGTCTCAAGTCGTACACGGAGTACAGCTTTTTCACCGGCACGCCCCAGAAGCCGCGGCCGGGGCCGCCGCTGGTCACACCAAAAGTCACGGAAGCGCTCGACTTCGTCAAGCAGAGCGCAGAACTGGCGGCGAGCAAGGGCCTGCTCCCGTGGACGTGGTTGTTCCGTGGCCTCAATCGCCGATACGTGTCGGAGTTGATACGGTGCGGCTACGTCTTTGGGTACGGCACGGCGCGCAAGCTGACCGGGCTGTTGGTGCTCAGGCCGCACCGGTATCGCGGCAACGACCTCGACATCTCATTCGTCGCCGGCAATAGACAAGCGTTGACGGCGTTCCGCTCCTTTCTATCGCGGGTCGCGCACGATTGCGGGACGCAGAGTATCAGCGGCATGGCGGCGAGCGTGGAGATGGCGGCGGTACTGAAGTCCCTGGGATTGAAGCCGCACCCGCACATCAGCAAGGTGCTGGTGTACGAATACCCTATCTAGAGGAAAGTACAAAGGACAAAGTCACAAGGACAAAACAAGGGGAAAGTGAGAAAGGACAGAATCCCGTCCTGCTTGCCTTCCCCATGACTTGATTAGTCCTTCGTACTTGTCACTTTGTCCCTGTGACCAGCGCCTGCTGGTCACTTCGCTGGATTCGGCAGCGAGAACCGGAAGGGCGAGGACCAGTCGGTGTAGTTGTTCCAGTTCTTGCTGGCCGCGCGCACGCGCCAGTAGTACAAGCCGCAACCTGAGAACGGAGCCGAAAGCGTCGGTTGGGCTACGCGCTGGTTCGAGTATCTCAGGTACTCGCCGCGCAGCAGCGAGTCTCGGTAGACCTCAATCTGATAGAACTGCGCGCCCGGGATTGCTTGCCAGCCGAAATCCACATCCTGCGGGTAGGCGTAGCTGTCGCTCATCCAGCTATCGGTCGGGGCCACGAGCTTCGGCGGGGCCGGCGGATCGGGCTTGGTCGGGTCTCCCGGATCGAACGAGAACGGGTCGGTACAGGCAAGAACTGCCAGCGCCAGGCAGGCGACGAGCGTCAGCTTCATCGCCACCATTCTAGGTCGTCGCCAGAGTCCGGTCAACGACTTCGAAGCGAGAGGCCGGACACCCCGGCGGGCATCCGGCCTCAGAGTCATCAGGTCTATTTGACTTCGGCGAAGCGGGGCTTGGCAAACACGACCCGGCCGACGTCGGTG
>CAZVCQ010000550.1:0-2209 GCA_964626085.1 uncultured bacterium | reverse complement strand
CCGAGTTCTCCATCGCCATCGGCAAGAAGGGCCAGAACGTCTGGCTTGCCAGCCTGCTCTGCGGTGTGAAGATCGAGGTCTTGAAGGAAACCGATTACCGCAACCGCATCATCATGAGCAAGGCCAGCGCGATTCCCACGACCAAGCTGGGGCTCGATGAGGCGCTGCTTGCGAAGCTGACCACATCCGGGCTCAACACCGCGTTCGACCTCTTGAAGGCCACGCCTGAGGACCTCGCCCGCATCACCGAGCTTGCGCCCGAGGCTATCGAGCCGCTGAAGCAGCAAGCGCGGGATGCGGTCTGGCGCATACACGAAGGCAAACCGGTATTCACACCGCCTCCGCAGCCCGCGGCGCCGACACCCGAACCGGTGGCTCCGACGGCCGCGGCACCAGAGCCAACGGCGGCACCGGAACCGGCGACAGAGACTGCGCCGACGCCGGAGACTCCGCCGGCATCGGAACCGGCACCGGAACCTGAAGCGACCCAGAAACCTGAAGCAACCCAGGCGCCGGAACCTGAACCGACTCCGGCGCCCACTCAGGAATCCTGACGCAACGATGGCAAAGCTGAAGGTCTTTGATGCGGCCCGGCAGTTGGGGCTTTCGAGCGAAGGACTCATCCGCGTACTCAAGGAACTGAACTACCCGCCGCGCGGCTACACTTCCTACATCACCGACGCCGAGTTCGAGGCCGCGAAGCTGCGGCTGAAGAACGAGAAGCACCAGTTCAAAGACCTCCTCCGCCGCACCCGCGCCACCCCGCCGCCGCCTCAACCGCGGCCGCCGTCCGAGTCGCAGCAGGTAGCTCAGAATGTCAAACACACGCTGCAGAAGATCGAGGGCCGGGAAATTAAACACCGCAAGCCGGTGCGGGAGGCCCCGACCGTAGCTCAGCCTACGGCCCGGCCTAAGGTCAAGATCAACGCGTACATGACGGTCGCCGAACTCGCCCACGCCCTGGGCGCAACGGCTTCGGACGTCATCAAGAAGTGCATGGGCATGGGCATGCTCGCGACCCTGAACCAGCGCCTCGACCTGGAAACGATCACGCTGATCGCCGACGAGTTCGGGGTGCCGGTCGAGCAGGAGACCGAGGTCGAAACCAAGGTCGACCGTGGCGTGAAGAAACACCGCCCGCCGATAGTCGTGGTCATGGGCCACGTCGACCACGGCAAGACCGCACTGCTCGACTACATCCGCAAGACCAAGGTTGTCGAGAGCGAGGTCGGCCGCATCACCCAGCACACCGGCGCCTACGTGGCTAGCTATCAGGACAAGCCGGTCGTGTTCCTCGACACACCCGGCCACGAGGCGTTTACCGCCATGCGGGCCCGCGGCGCTCAGGTCACCGATATCGCGGTACTGGTGGTCGCCGCCAGCGAAGGCATCATGCCCCAGACGGAGGAAGCGCTCGACCACGCCCGCGCCGCAGGCGTCCCGATCATCGTCGCCGTCACCAAGTCGGACCTGGCCGATGCCAACCCGGACCGGGTCAAGGCCCAGCTTGCCCAGCACGGCGTGAAGGTCGAAGGCTACGGCGGAGACACGTTGTGCGTTGAGACATCGGCGGTTACCGGCCAGGGTGTCGAGGCGCTGCTCGATGCCATCTCGGTGCTGGCACTGGAACTAGACCTGAAGGCAGGCTATGAGGGACCGGCCCGCGGCGTCGTTATCGAGGCCCGCGTCGACCGCGGCCGGGGCAGCATTGCCACCGTGCTAATCGAAGAAGGTACTCTACGCAAGGGCGACCCCTTTGTTGCGGCCGAGTTCTTCGGCCACGTACGCGACCTGCTGGACGAAGACTTCCAGCCGATGGCTGAAGCCACGCCCTCACTGCCGGTGCAGGTGCTCGGCTTCTCCGGCCTGCCCCAGGCCGGCGACCGGTTTGACGTGGTCGAGGACGAACGTACGGCGCGCATCATGGCTCAGCGCCGGTTCCTGGCCAAGCGCGACCGGATTCTCTCGGCCGGCAAGCCCAAGGTCTCGCTCGAAGCAATCCAGGAGCGGATCGCCGACGGGCAGATAAAGGACTTGAACATCGTCATCAAGGCCGACGTATCCGGTTCGGCCGAGGCGCTGCGCGACTCGCTCGAAGGCCAGTCCATCGAAGACATCCGGGTGCGCGTGATCCACTCCGGGGTCGGGCCGATAAACCAGAGCGACGTGCTGCTGGCCCAGGCTTCGGAGGCCATCATCGTCGGGTTCC
>CAZVCQ010000549.1:0-2212 GCA_964626085.1 uncultured bacterium | reverse complement strand
GCTCTGCGAGTTGCCTGCGACTGACGCCCTGCTCCTCCAGCAGGCGGCTGAGTTCCTCGGCAAAGGTGAGCTTCACCTCTTCAAGGAGATACTCGGGGTCATTGTCCAGACCCCGGGTGCGTTCCTGAAACCATTCAGCGGCACTTATTCTCATGACATACCTTCCATCAGCATACGTTCACGCAACGCCTTGACTCGGTCGACGTGGTCCTTGAGGTGGCGCTTGCCGGGCTTGCGGGCCATATGCGTACAGACCCATAGATTACCGTGTCCGAAGCAGAACAGCCGAACGGGCGGGTTGTGCAGCTTGATTTCATAAATGCCCGCCTCAAGCCGCCTGAGCTTCTGCTCGTTCCGTATGAACCCGGACTCGGCGAGTCTGCGTATGATGCCGCGCAGCTTGGCGACGGCTCCTGCGTCCAAGGTGTCGAGGCCTCGTTTGACCTCGCTGTCGCCGTCCACGACCAGCGCACAGACCGAACCGCAGGTCCCGCGATAGAGCTCCTCAAGACTCAACACTATGGTAACCTATAAGTAACCGGGGTCAAGCTTGGCTTCACGCCGAGCACGGCGCGGGCTCAGGCCTGAGCGAAGCGGAAGCGGCTGATGAAGTGGCGCATCGGCCGATCCTGGCCGTAAATGACTTCCACGCCGGGAATCTGCTCGCGGTGACGGTAGAGGATGCCGACTGCTTCGGCCGCCGAGTGCAGGTCGGAATCTTCGTAGCACAGCCGCGGCACCGCGGCGCGGACGTTGTTTACCCGCGGGTCCGGTCCGACTTCCTTGCCGCTAGCCTGCTTGCCGAATGCGTATGTGCCAAGTTCGCACATTCGGTGCCCGGCGATGAGCAGGAGTGCGGTCAGACTGATGCCCGGGAACTGGTCGTCGCTTAGCTTGGTGCCGGCGAAGAACTTGTCGAGGTCGAGGTAGATGGCGTGGCCGCCGACCGGCTTGACCACGACGCTCGCGCCGCACTGCTCGTCAATCCATGCCCCGAACTTCTGGACCTGGTTGATGCGGTGCGTGAGGTATTCCTCGCGCACCACGGTCTTCAGACCCTCAACAACGCCCTTCAGGTCGCGGCCGGCCAGTCCACCGTAGGTCGGGTGTCCCTCGACGAGAATCTGGTGCCCGACAAGCATAGCCCTGAGCTGCGGGTACCGTTTTGCCAGAAGTCCATGTTCGTTCACTACAAGGCATCCGCCGATGTTGACGAGGCCGTCCTTCTTCATGCTGATGTGGAATCCATCGACCGGCTCGAACATCATACGGACGACCTCAGCGACGCTCTTGCCCTTGCAGAGCGGTTCGTGCTGCTGGTTGAACCAGGCGTTCTCGGCGAACCGACACGCGTCGAACAGGAACGGCACGTCGTGCCCGTGACACAACTCTGCAGTCTTGCGGATATTCGCAAGTGACACCGGCTGCCCGCCACCGGTGTTGTTGGTGATAGTCATGTAGACGAGCGGGATGCGTTCCCTGGTCTTTGTGTCGTCGAGCAGGGCGCGGAGCTGGTCCAAGTCCATGTTCCCCTTGAACGACGCCGATTCGTCTTTCGCTCGGAGTCCGGGTGAGAAGAGGTTGCGGGCCTCGAAGCCGTTTGCCTCGATGTTCGCCTGCGTGGTGTCGAAGTGGCCGTTCGATGGGATGAAGTAGAACGGCTCTTTCCCTGCACGCTTCCCGGCAGCGCCGAGGATTCCGGCCATGCAGGTGAAGAGGCCGGATTCGGCCGCGCGCCCCTGGTGGAAGATGAATACGTTCTCCTGATCGGCGTCGCGGTTCTCCCACTGCGGCCCGAACGTCTCGACTATCTGCCGTTTGAACTCAAAGTAGCCCTCGTTCGAGCCGTACGACTCGTCGCCGAGCAGAAGTTGGGACCACTGTTTCATCGTCATCGTTGTCGTACCCGAATCGGTCAGCAGATCGCAGCCCGGAATCATCGCGGCCGGGAACCTGAAAACATTCAGCCCGCCTTCCTCTAACAGACGTCTTCGCAATTCGAGGTCGTCGATGGAGCACGGACGGAAAGAGACCGCGGCGTTCCGATACGGCCGGGGCCGGCTTTTGGCCTTGGCGAACTCGGATGTCCAATCGTCGAGGAAAGATGGCATGGGCGGATTATACAAGTGCACTGCAGAGAGTCAATCAGTCAGGAGGACCCGAATCCCGATATAGGATCGTAGATTCGACGCGAAAGCGGTCTTGACGCGAG
>CAZVCQ010000548.1:0-2214 GCA_964626085.1 uncultured bacterium | reverse complement strand
GTCTCTCGCGAGGTCCTTGGCGGCGACCTCTGCGAGGCCTTCTGCGACGGCTCTTGTCCTGCCCTTGTCGGCGCCTAGCGCGAGGTCAAGCGCCGGGCCCAGTTCGGTGCCGCACGCGAGGCCCAGCGTGGTGTCCTCCGCAGCGCCTTTGCCAGTATCCTCCGCGCTATCCTTCGCATGGTCCTGCGCGAGCCGTTCCGCAACACGCTCCGCAGTCTCTTTGCCGCCGACTCGCGAGCCTTCCGACGCGGTCACCGCTGAATCTCTACGTTCGGCGTCCGCGAGTCTACAAGCTCCACGCGAAGCGTTCCACCGGACCGCGTTGACGCACCCTAGCCAAGCCGCCGCCTTCGCTCCTCCATCCTCACTCCTGCAGCCTCGTTCCTCCGTCTTTCCCTCTTGCCCTGTCCTTGCTCCTCCATCCTCGCTCCTCATTCCTCCCCTTCACTACCCAGCCTCCGCCTTCGGGCAGTTCCTTGGGAAGCCCCTCCAGCCTGCCCGGATTTGACACCCTTGCCCGCGAGTTCTAATATGTCCGCGATGAGGCGCCCCCTTCTGGCCGTGGCTTGCCCTCTGCTGTCCGTTGTCTGCCTTTCCTCAATCGCCTTTGCCCAGACGAACTGGCAGAGAACCTACGGCGGGCAGAACGGTGAAGCGGGCTACTCAGTCCAACAGACCTCCGATGGCGGGTACATAGTCGGGGGCTACACGTCCTCATACGGTGCGGGAGGACGTGACGTCTACCTCATCAAGACCAACGCTCAGGGCGACACACTATGGACCAGGGCATTTGGCGGTCCGAACCTCGACGTGGGCTACTCAGTCCAGCAGACCACCGATGGCGGGTACATCGTCGCAGGGGCCACCTCTTCCTCTGCCGGAGGGACCTACGATGTCTATCTCGTTAAGACCAATGACCGGGGAGACACGCTCTGGACCAGAACCTATGGTGCGGATTCCCGCTACGACGGCCCCTACTCCGTCGTCCAGACACCGGACAGTGGCTACATCATCGCAGGTCCGACCAGCGTCGGTCCCGGAGACCACGACGTCTATCTCATAAGGACCGACGCTCAGGGCGATACGCTCTGGACGAAGACCTATGGCGGGGCAGGCAACGACATCGGCTACTCAGTGCAGCAGACTCTCGATGGCGGCTACATCGTCACAGGCTGGTTCTCTTGGTACTCCGATGTCTATCTAATCAGGACCAACGCCCAAGGCGACACACTCTGGACCAAGACCTATGGCGGGCAGGGCACTGACCGGGGAAACTCGGTCCAGCAGACTGCAGATGGTGGCTTCATTGTGGCAGGCTGGACCCGTTCCTTCGATCCCGCGACCCAGGTTTATCTCATCAAGACCAACGCTCTTGGCGACACGCTCTGGACCAGGGCCTATGGCGGGGCAGGTTCCAATCAAGGCCACTCGGTCCAACAGGCAACCGATGGCGGCTACATCATCGCTGGGTCCACCAACTCCCTCGGGGCAGGAAGCTATGACGCCTACCTCGTCAAGACCAATGCTCAAGGCGATACACTCTGGACCAGAACCTATGGTGGGGCGAGCGACGACATCGGCTACTCAGTACAGCAGACTCTCGATGGCGGCTATATAATCACAGGCTATACTTCCGACTCCGCGGGGAATCGTGACGTCTATCTCATCAAGACCAATCCTGACCTCGATGTTGGCCCTATCTCGATACTGTCGCCGTCCGGGATAGCGGAGTCCGGTCAAGTGTACGTACCGACGGTGGTCGTCCGCAACTTCGGCCTGACTGCGGCGTCATTCCCGGTGACTATGGAAATCGGTTCGAGCTATGCACAGACGGTGTTCGATACGCTGGCTTCGGAACGCTCAGACACGGTAGTCTTCCCGGCATGGACTACCGGACCTGTCGGTTCGCTCATGGTGACGTGTCGCACCTCGCTCTTTGGCGACAACAAACCAGCAAACGATAGTATCGTGGACTCGGTCCAAGTACTTCCGCCGCCCGTCCACGACGTCGGCGCTGTTGCGATTATCTCACCGGCTGGCATGGTGCGGGCCGGCGACACTGTGATACCTCGGGTAAGAATCAAGAACTTCGGGAATAGGCAGGAGCGCTTCTTCGACACCAGGTTCCGCATCGGTGCAAGCTACAGCCGAACCGCGAATGTTGCCGATGCGCTGCTCGCTGATTCGACCGTGGAGGTCACATTCCCGCCCTGG
>CAZVCQ010000547.1:0-2223 GCA_964626085.1 uncultured bacterium | reverse complement strand
TCAGTTCGTGGCCGTGCGTCCCAGACTACCGGTTTCCGGCCGGCCTCCTAGGCGGCAAGGGATACAAACCGGTGGCGCTGATCGCGCTCGGCTATCCGGCCGCGGACGTCTCCCCTAACGAGCGCCCCCGCAAACCTCTCGCCGACATCGCGTACTGGAACGACCCCCCGCGCCGTTAGGCCTGAGTTTCCAGGTTCCAGCTACCAGCTACCGATATTCAGGCTTCTGCACCGCAGCTTCCACTTCCGACATCTGCCTGCCCGTTCACTCGGTCCCTCCTTTACCTTCCTAGATGACTCGGCCTGCTTGACATACCGCCTGTTTGCGGCAAAACTCTGAGCGATGGACCGCAAGTCCTTCCCGGCTAGACTGCGAACCCGCACCGGCATGGCCGTGGTGCTGGTCGCGGTCGCACTCGCTTCGGTCGCTCTCTACCTGCCGGCAACGCATTACGGCTTCGTCTGGGACGACGAGCCGCTCATCGCGGACAACTCGCTGCTGGCCTCTTCCCGGCCGGCTGAAATCTTCTCGCGCGGATTCTGGGCCGGAAGCCCGGAGCAGGTTGCCGGCCCAAGTGCATCCTACTACCGGCCGCTCGTCACACTCAGTTTCTGGCTCGACCTCAGGGTCTCCCATGCCAACCCGCACTGGTTCCATCTCGTCAACCTCCTCCTCTACGCACTGACCGCGGCCGCAATCACCCTCGTCCTGTGGGAGCTGCTCGACTCCGGCTTCTGGGCTCTGCTCGGCGGTCTGCTCTTTGCCGTCCATCCCTCGCACGTCGAGTCGGTCGCCTTTGTGTCAGGACGGACCGACATCATGCTGACCCTCTTCACCGGTATTGCGGCCTTTACCCTGCTCCGGTCTTTCCGCGAGCACAACCGATGGTGGTGGCTCGTGGTCCCGCCCGCGCTCGGTCTGGCCTTGCTGAGCAAGGAGACTGCCGTCCTCTTCCCCCTGCTCGTCGCACTCGCTCCGTTGCTTGTGGGCGTCAGGTATGACCGGCGCTACTGGCTGCTGGTACTGGCCACCCTGGCGGTCCTCGCCGGTTACCTCTGGCTCCGTTCCACGGCAGTCCCGCTCCCGACTCCGGGAGAACACGAAACCGGAATCTGGAGCCCGTTCGTGACCATAGTCAACACCTTCGGTCTGTACATCCGTATGTTCTTCTGGCCGTTCGAGCACCACGTCTGGTACAAAGCCACTGCCACACCTTCGGTCTCCCCCACAAACGTGGTCGCCTTCTTGCTGTTCGTCGTTTCGGCCCTGATAGTCACTCTCAAGCGCCGGTTCGCCAAAGCTCTCTGGGGCTACTCGTGGACGGTCGCCTTTCTGCTGCCGGTGGTCATCATCGCCTCGCTCGGCCCGCTCGCTGCGGAACGGTTGCTGTTTCTGCCATCTGCCGGTATCGTGATGATCCTGGTCATGGTGCTATCTCGCCTGGTCAGGTCCCGGGCCCCGGCGCGGCGAGTGACCTGGGCCGGCGTGGCAGTGGTCATCGTGCTGCTCGGCACCGACTCGATGATGCGCACCCGCGTCTGGAGGAACGCTGAAACACTCTTCCCCGCCATGATCCGCGAAGCGCCGGACGTGCCGGGCGGGTACTCCGACTTGGCCGATGCCATCGCCGGGCGACAACCGGACTCCGCACTCGCGCTGTACCAACGAGCGCTCCGCCTGGACCCGGACTACGTCCATGCCCACCTGCATGCCGCCTTGCTGTTCAGGAGCAAGGGCGCCCAGCGCCAGGCGATTCAACACCTGCTCGCCGCCAGCAAACTCGTGCCCAACTCGCAGATGGTACTCAACAACCTGGCTCTTGCATACCGGGCCGTTGGGGAAATCGACAGCGCCCTCGTAACCATCGACCGCGCTCTCGCGCTGCCGCCGGGTGGTTCAGCCGCACTCCATCTCAACCGCGCCAGCATTCTGATATCGGCCGGGCGCGCTGACGAGGCCGCTGATGAACTCCACCGCACGCTGGCCCTGGATAGCACACTGCCCGGCACCCGAACCATGCTCGCCGACCTGCTCAGGCAGCGCGGCCGCTACGACAGCGCGATCGTCCTGATGCAGACCGAAGCCAGAAGCCAACCTTCAGCCCAGAACTTCTCCTATCTGGGCGACCTGTTCATCAGTGCTGGCGACTCGGCACGTGCAGGTCAAAGCTACAGCGAGGCGCTCCGTCTCGACCCGGCGTACGTGCCGGCACTCTACCACCAA
>CAZVCQ010000546.1:0-2231 GCA_964626085.1 uncultured bacterium | reverse complement strand
GAGTGGCCTCTTCTTTCCACCGTAAATCAAGTCCCAATGTCGGGACTAGGGCCTCTTGCCGTTCTTGACTATCAGCGGCATGCGGCCTACATTCTCTCCATGCTCCGCCTCTTACTTGCGTCCTTGCTCGTTGCCGACGGGCTGGCCTTGGCGGCCCCGGTCGGAGAGTTTGAGGCCGGCGGCCGGATTGGCGTCGTGTTTCCGTCCTCCGGGCTCGAGAACAGCCACGCCGCCGCTGCGCTGTTCGGCGCGAATCTCGGCTACCAGGTCGGCCCGAATCGCTTCACGCTCGACTACGGCTATACCGAACTCCAGGCAAAGCAAGCCAGCCCGTACCGATTCGATGTCCACGACCTTTCGGTCCGATACGGCCGCGAGTTCGTCCTGGGCCGGGCCGCTTCCGGCCCGACCTCCAACTGGGGATTTGAGGCGTCGGCAGCGACGGGAGTCGGTCTGCTGGCTCGCACGCTCGGCTCGGCCCAGGAGACCGGCAAGGCGCCTTCCGGCATTCTTGGCGTCGGTTTCTTCCAACGCCAGGACCACAGTCGGCTCTCGCTAGGCCTTGACAATATCGTCTTCATCGAATCGCGGCCGGCCGGTAGCGCCCGCACCGTTTCACTTACGGACCTCATCGCGCTCAAGGGAGGAGTGAGTTATGTCTTCTGACGCCGGTCGCCGCGTCCTCGTCGCCCTCGCCGTCAGTGCGCTTTGGCTTGCATCCTTCACCGGCTGCGATGACATGACGTTCTACCGGGCGAGGTCCGACTACTTCCCACTCGTGCCGGGCAGCCGCTGGACCTACGACGTCGCCGGCAACACGGCGATCGACTCGGTCGTCGGTGACAGCGCGGTGGACGGCCGCGCCTGTGTCGTAGTGCTCCGCGACTACGCCCCGGAGTACTGGACAAAGCAGGTAACCGAGGTGCGGCAGTTCACGAGCCTCGTTGCCAGCCGCGGCGGCCAGGACTACGTGCTCGAAGAGCGGTATCGACTCGTGTACGCCCTGCCACTGGTCGAGGGCGCGACCTGGTCCGAATCATTCCGGGATACGATTGTCCTGATGGGTACGGATACGGTCTTCCTCAAGGACAGCTTGAGGAGCCGGGTCGCGGCCATCGATAGCGTCGCGACCCAGGCCGGCACATTCATCGAGTGCTACCGGGTTGAGACTCACCGCGAGGTTGAAGCTGCCGAACTCTCATTCACTGCCGACTACTCGGAGTGGCTCGCTCCGGGCGTCGGGCTGGTCAAGCGCGTGACCGGGACCGAGGAAAGGCTCCTGACCGGCTACGAGCCCGGGCGCTAGTCCCAATGGACGAAAACAAGCCACCGACCACCCGTCGTGACTGGATGCCGGTGGCACCGACCTGGGAACGTGACCCGGAGGTCAAGGAGCCCTGGCGCCGCGTTGCGACCATGCCAGCGCTGGCACTCAATGCTGTCGAACAGGAGTTGATCGGCCCGGCCGGTGGCCGAACCACCTGCGTGCTCGGCGTCGGCGACGGAATGGCGGCGCTGGCGCTCGGGGCCATGGGTGCCCGGGTCACGATCGCGGACCCGAGTCAAAGCATGCTTGACATGATGATGGTCCGGGCTCGCATCATCGGCGTGGAGCTGGATTTCGTCCAGACCGACCTCTGCGACCTGTCGGCCATCCGCGACGAGTCGTTCCAGCTCGCCTACGCAGCCCAGGTGACGCGCCAACTCGAAGACATCGACCGGTTCTATACCGAGGTCCATCGTATCCTCTGCCCCGGCGGACGCTTCATCATCAACGAGTATCACCCGGTCCGCCGCATGTGGAAGCAGGAACCGGGCCACCCACGGGCCCAGTGCTCCTACTTCGACCGGCGCCGGCCCCGGGAGGAAGAGGAAGACCTGATGATCCCTGACCCGAATGCGCCCGGCCTGAGCCTGGGCCGGTTCGACTTCTGCTGGACGGTCGCCGACCATTTCGGCGCGCTGGCCGCTGCCGGGTTCCACGTCACCGCGCTCGAGGAAGTCGGTGACGTCCACCAGAAGTGGGAAATTCCGAACCTGAAAGGGCTGCCCGAGCAGCTCGTGCTCGCCGCCGACCGGGACGGCAACTGACCTTCCGGAGCCGGGTTCGGGGGTTGGCCCTAACGGCCCCTGTCTGACAGTGCTGGGGTGCAGGTACGTAGGAATCTACGCAATCTGGGGCTGTTGAGAAACCCGGCTTCGAGCGCCATCAGACAGCGACAGTAGAAGTT
>CAZVCQ010000545.1:0-2239 GCA_964626085.1 uncultured bacterium | reverse complement strand
ACGTCCGTTATGCCGCCCTGTAATGCAAGCTATTTTGTACTCCGGGTAATAACTGGCTCTTAAATGGCGGTAAATGCGCTCAATCCAATCCATACCAAGCTGCCTTCCGTTTGTCGTGCAACGTCAACGCTTTCGTGCGCATCAGACGGCGCAGGACGTTGCCAGCCGCTTTGGGTGTCATGCCTAGTTCGCGTCCAAGGGTTCTCCGGTTGACCTTCCCCAAGCGGCGGACAAGAGCAAGAACGCGCTCCTCGTCAGACGACGTCAGATCCAACTGCTCCGGGACTCGCTTGGAGGAGCCAACGGTCAGCACGTAGTATGCGCCCCCCCGCCTGCCCTTCATAGATAGGAGGCCGACGTCAGCCAAACGCCTCAGGGCCTGCGTGGCCTCGACTCGGTCGGAGCCAGTAAGACGTACGTAGTCCCGATTGAACAACTTGTCGTTCATGCGTAGGTACGCGAGAACCAACCGGTCGTGCGAACTCAAATCATAGCCCATGAACTGCTTCAGCCATTCCACCGTCTCGGGTGCCATCAAGACGTGACTCTTCACGATCAACGTGAATGACGCTCCGGTGTCTTCCATCTGCGGCGGGGCCAAGCCAGCCTCTCTTAATTCTCTTACGATTCGGTCGTAGCCCCAGCCGCGCTCTTCCATGTAGTCAAGTTCGCTGAGTAGCCCTACAATCGCTTCGTTGCGGGTCGCATGCTCATTCTCGATGTTGTCGACTGTGACCGGGGGCAACAGACCACCAGGGCTCTGGAACTCAATTCGGTCCGGATACAACCTAATCTGAATGCGTGAGCCACGAAGCGTGTAGTCGCGGTGGGCAACCGCGTTCACAATTGCCTCCCGCAACACGAACTCCGGGTATTCGGGCCGGTCGCGCCGCTGGAAACCGTCCATGACGCCGCGTGTAGCGATTCGCTCAAGCAGCGCCTGCTTGACCTCCTCGATGACACTTGGCAGCGGCCCACTGAACTCCAGGTTGGCCCGCCACATCGAGCCATCTGGACCTGGACTCGTGAACTCCGGCCCCCACAAATGAAGGAACTCGACTTTGGTCTGCGGCAGATAGCGTCTTGGCTCTCGACAGAAAAACAAGAGGCCGGCAGGGGTCGGATACCACTTGCCGCTGGCCTCAGCTACCGCCGACACATCACGGAGGAACTGCTCGCGGTTCGCAGAGTCAATGCGGGAAGTCGGGTGCAGGTTCTTGACCCGCGAGACATGGTCTCCAATCAGCGCGTCGTCCAGCACATCGATCCCTGCCTGCAGGTAGGGAGTTCTGTCGAAAGGCGAAACTGCGCCCCGCGCTACCTCGTCCGCAGCGATTTCCTGCCGGACTTCGGAATCGGTCATTCTTCGGCTGGAGTTGTTCACCCTGACCCAGGAGCCGCCGAACGGCCCTTTGTCCTTGAAGTGGCAAGGTCTGTGCCCCGATGGACACGGCGGCACAATTACTGCGAGCACCGTGCCAGCGTCGCGCTGGATGACCTCGATGACAACACGCAACTGAACGTTGAACGTATCAGAGGCGTAGTTCGTTATCACTTCCTGCGCCTTCTCGATTTCAGCCAGCCAGCTGACTTGGTAGTCAGGCGCAACGCCAACGAAGACAATGCCCCCGTTGCGGTCCGGGCGGTTCGCCATGGCGCACATCTTCTCCTTCAAAGCGTCGCCGACACCCCTCTTGCAGTCAGCCTCGTCCATCTCGCACCGCTGAGCAAGAACTTGGTCGAGGAGCTGTTCGGCCTGAGCCCGCGTGAACATCTATCCCCTCGTATCCACCTTCACCGTGATGCTCGTATCGCAGCCGAACACGTCAACGACCTTCACGCAGGCGGCATAGACACCCGGCTTCGGGTACTTGCTGTAACCCGCGTCGCTCACGGTTTTCAGGTTCCGGTCCTTCCGTGTTCGATAATCCTGCCAGTGATGCTCAAATGGCTTGTCGTCGTGGAAGTTGAAATCCACGGCCCAGAAGTCAATGAAATCAAACCCGCTCTTCACCGCCCGTTCCTTCAGCGCCTCCAGTTCCTTCGACGGCACTTCGGCCAGGGACGGCATGAACCTCTTGAGCTTGATGTCCACCACGCGCTTCTTGCCCTCGGTCTTGTATACCGGCTCCGCCTCCAGTACCGCGACCTCAAGAAACGGCGGCGGGTTGGTCCGGTTTTTCTCCATTACTAATCAGAGCAATAAATAGCTTGCATTCCTGCAAGGGTTGTGTATAGT
>CAZVCQ010000544.1:0-2241 GCA_964626085.1 uncultured bacterium | reverse complement strand
CGTAGAGCTGCGCGGCCAGTGTCTTGTTGTGCGACATGATGATGGTCGGCCGGTTCAGTCGCTCGATGACGTTCGCCATCGTGTACGTCTTCCCCGACCCGGTGACACCCAGCAGCGTCGCGAACTTCGCACCGCTGCTGATGAACTCACACAGCTTGTCGATCGCCTCGGGCTGGTCTCCGGACGGCTTGAATGGTGCTACCAGCTTGAATCTGTCTGTCTGCTCAATCACGTTCTGATTCTAGGAACTAGCTGGCCGGCGTCAAGCAGCCAGTAGCACGCACAGACCTAAGGAGAAGCCGCCGTCTCTCCGGCCGTGAACGATGTACACCTGTGTCCTAACCAACCAACCATGAACGAAACCGCACCGTCGCGACCAGACCGACCATCTTGTCATGCCGCGTCCGTACTCCGTCTGGGAATGCTGGCGCGTCCGGGTCTCACCGGTTCACTCACGCGCCTTATTGACGATGTCGTACTTGATCGACATCATCTTGTCGTACTCGCTGGAGGTGCCGCTGAGTTGGGCGTTAGAGATGGGCGTCTCATCATAGCCGGGGCCTGTTAGTGATTTGGACTTCACGACACCGGTTATGCTCACGAGGACATCATCGCTTTTGCCTGCCACCATGACGGTGAACTTCCACTCGGCACTCAGGAGGGTCCTGGAGAGTTCGTTCAGTGCTATGTCCGGGCCCCATCCCGTCTTGATCATACCGGTCACGGGATCGGAGTACTCTATTGGCAGTCCGTTCTCCTGAAGTACCGTAACGGCTGCCGCGTAGCCTCTGCTCCGCCATGTACTCGACTGGTCGACCTGTGTTAATGGTGGCGGGGGTACAGAGGGTTCAGGTTCTCGTGGCTGCGCATGGCCTCGCGCTGGCGGTATCCGGACATGCACCTCGTCGGCATCGCAGCTATCGGCGTTGACCTCGCGAATGTACAACTCGCCGCTTTGCCCGAAGAACACGGCTTCCACGTAAATTGGCGTCCCAGCAGGGTAATCATGATTGACCCGGAAGCTCTTCACGGAAGGTGCAGTGATTGCCTTCTCATGTGGACCATTGGAAAGGCCGAATTCCTCCCACGGGTACTGTCCTGGGACTCCAATACCGACGTTAAGCTCAAACGACCGACCGCATTCCAGACGCTGTATGGCTACTGTCAGTTCCCCACCGGTCTTCAACGCGCCCTTGAGAAACGTCAGGAGGAGAACGGAGCCACCTTGGCCGCCCTCGGGAGACCACATTCTCGCTGACCCTCCGTACTTTGGGGACCAACACGCGTGCGCCGAGTAGAGATAGCCGGTGGCATATTCTCCGCGATAGCCTATGTACCAACCGGAGAGGTCTTTATCGAAGGTCCAAGTGGTGGCCCCATCAGCCGCCACACCGACTGCCACCAAGCCGAGCAGCAGTGCGACCACCAAGACTGCTGCAAGACGGCAACGATCCCGACATTCGCGATTCGGCATTCTCGTACTCCTTTTTCCGATTACTGCCCATCTACACCATTCTCTAGAGCGGCTCAACGAACACTCCCGCAATGCCTTGTCGGACCACTACGCCCCTCCTTCAACAATCCTGATCTCCTCTTTCGTCAGTCCATACAACTCATACACGAGCGCGTCTATCTGCTGGTCGGTGGCGGCGATTTGGCGCTGGAGGGATTCCTGCTCATGCGGCGTCTGGATCCTAGGCAAGTCCTTGTGCAGCTTCAGCATCGTCTCGACCAGACCGACCATCATGCCATGCCGCGCCCTTCAACTAGGTCTTGGTTGCAGCTGGTGGATCCCATAGCCTGCGCGCCCAAGAGGCCATGTCATTCGGTCCGAAGTCACCAAGACCGAGATCTAGCGCTCTTTGAGCCCACCCTTTCACGCATGTTCTGTAGCCCTCGAAGTCGGTGCGCAATGCGGGCGCAGACCCAACGAGCGTGTGCCCCGCGACCACGGCGAAGTATGACAGGTCCATCGCCAACTCGCCCAAGCAAGCATCCATCACTCTGGAGTCGAACATCGGCCCAGTATAGCGAGTATCTCCACGCACGACCAGTCGCTTGTGGGGAGTTGGATGGGCGGCGTACTCACAGAACCTCTCGTACACCTTGCCGCGATTGACGCCGTCGATCTTCTGCAGTTCGTAACGTATCTGAACCGGGCCGTACTTGTCCATGCGGGCCGATTTTCTGGACTGCCCCCGATTTGCTGGACAGTTTCTTAGGCGGCATTTGCTAGCTCTT
>CAZVCQ010000543.1:0-2259 GCA_964626085.1 uncultured bacterium | reverse complement strand
CGGACCGAGTCAACCGCGGTGCCGCCGTAACTCGCTTCGTCAACCGCGGCCTGGACCTGTCCGGAAAGCTCCCGCCCCACTGCCACCGTGAAGCTGGTGCGCGCACTGGTTGCACTGAGGCCGGCAACCTGCAGGCCCGAGAACGACAGATCGCCCGTGGCATCGAGCGTCTCCGCGGTTCCTGCCAGGCTGACCCTGCCGGAAACCCGGCCCTGTACCGGCAGCGATTCAAGTCTCGCCAGCAAACCGAGATTGAGACTGTCCATCAGGACCTCAGCTTGGACCCTGCCGCCCTGCCATTTGCCGTGGCCCGAAGCCACGCCGACCGGCCCGCTCAGTTCAAACTGCTCGACGGCAACCCGCTGTCCGGCCCTGAGATAGGAGCCGGATACCTTCAGCCGTTCGATATCCAGGTCAGGTGCGCGCGCCGTCACGGTCGCTTCGACCGAATCGAATCCGCGACCAGACACCTCGATATCGGCGTCAATCCTCACGTCCGGCAGCATCGAGTCGAGCTGCCGCACCGGGATGCCGACCAGCTTTGCCGAACCCGAGAAGTCAAGCCTGCGCAGGTCCAGCCGACCCGAAACGTCGGCGCTGCCCAGCCCCGAGTCAGCCCCGGTCAAGGTCACTTGCACTACCGAGTCTTTCAGTCCGAGCTTGCCGCTTATCGGAGGCAGATGAACGGCTTGCCACACCAGTCCTTCAGCCGTGTATCGGACTGCTCCCGATGGCTGGTTCTTCTCCAGCCCCACATCGCCTGCCGCCCGGAACCGACCGCGAACCGATGGACGCTGTCCGACCGGGGCCGCCGAGGCCAACTCCGGCAGGCTGACTGACAGACTCTCAAGCCGAATTGCGATGGCACTCGGCTGGAACGCCATCCTCAGCCCGGCCCGCAACGATGACGCCCCGGTCATGACCACAAGGTCAGTTACCACGAGCGAGTCCGGAGTCAACCGCGCTGTACCGCTCAGGTTCTTGAGCGAGACGCGTTCCTCTCCCAGGTGTGCTCTCACCTCGGACAGTTGCGCATCGACCTGTTCCGGCACCGATACGAGATTCAGGGTGAGGTCGACCGAGTCAAGTCGCCGTACCGTATCGAGGTACACGCTGCCGCCGGTCAGGCGGAACTGCCCGACCCGAACGGGCGGATACTGACTGCGGCTCGCGGCAGGCGGTCCCGAGGCGGGGCGCACCGAACTCAAGAACAACCTCGGCTCGACGGCGATTGCCGAAGATGCCGAGAAACTGCGATGCGTGATTGAAGCCACCGGGTCGTAGGTCAGGGACAGCTTCTTCACCTTCAGCGAATCAGGACCCAGCCTGGCGACGAGGTCGGTGAAACTGATGCTTCGCATGATGTTGCCTTCAATCCCACCGAACCGTATTTCGACACCTAGACGCGGCCCGCCGCGAATCAGCGCCTGGCTGAGTGCGTACCTGCCCACCGGCGGTATGGACAGTATCAGCACAGCGAGAATAAGAACGACGACAATCGGAACGGCCAGCGCAACCAGGATTCCGAACAGGACCCGCCAGAAGTTAGAACGCATGCAACAAACCAACGTAGAAACGGCCAATGTCCCTTGCCGGCGGATTCCGAAGCTGCTTGCCCCAGTCCAGCCGAACCGGCCCGATTGGAGTCCTCACTCGGATGCCTGCTCCCGCGCTGTATTCGTAGGCTCGCATCCGGAAGTCCCGGCCCACGTCGCCAATATCAAAGAAACCGACCAGACCGACCCAGCGCAGGATGTACGGCGTCCGCAACTCGAAGTTGCCGTTGGCGACTGCGGTGCCGAAGCGGTACTCAGCCACGGTCGAGCTGTCCGGGCCGATGGAACGGTCGCCGTACCCACGCATGCTGTTCCCGCCGCCGAGAGTGAAGGCCTCGTAGTACGGCACTGCCTCGGACCGACCGTAGGGCCGGACGACGCCGGCATTTGCCCGAACCGCGACGACGAAGTCGCCGCTGACCTGCTCCAGTCGCGGCGGCACGATGCCGAGCTTCTGGTACCAGCGTACGTCTCCAGTCAGCTTGTATAGGTCGTTGTCGCCCCGGAGCGGCCCGCCGGCACCTTCAACCGCGGCCTGGATGGACAGCCCCTGGCCGGGGTCGAAGATGTTGTCGCGGGTGTCGTAGTGGCCGGTCAGCGCCAGCGAATTGGTGATGCCGTTCGCGGTATCTGCAACTAATCGGAGCCGGTTGGTCAGTCCGACTGTCAACTGGGGAACGAGGCTCCGGCTCATGCCGGTCTC
>CAZVCQ010000542.1:0-2260 GCA_964626085.1 uncultured bacterium | reverse complement strand
GCAATCTCTTCACCGCGCTGCGGCTGGAGAAGGTCGTGACGTTCATCGTGCTGGTGCTGATTGTGCTCGTTGCCGCGTTCAACATCATCGGCATGTTGATGATGATGGTGATGCGCAAGACCCGCGAAATCGGTATCCTGAAGGCGATGGGCGCCAAGTCCTCGACCGTGACGCGCATCTTCGTCTTGGCCGGCGGGTTCATCGGCATCATCGGCACCATCGCGGGCGCGGGCTTCGGCTTGGTTGCGTGCTGGCTCTTGAACAAGTACCGGTTCGTATCGCTGCCGGGCGACGTGTACTTCATCAAGAACCTGCCGGTGCAGGTGATGGTGCAGGACGTCATGTTCGTCTGCATCGCGGCTATCATCATTACGTTCGCGGCCACGGTCTACCCGGCGCTGAAGGCGGCGAGGCTGGTACCGCTGGAGGCAATCCGATATGAATAGGGTTCAGGGGTTCAGGGGGTCAGGGGTTCAGGCCGGAGTTCCGACACCCGAACCCGCGAACCCTGGGACCCCGGAACCCGCGCCCGTTCTACGGGCGCAGGATGTCTGGCGGGTATTCGAGACCGGACCCGAGCGGCTGGAAATCCTGCGCGGCGTGGACCTGGAAGTGCAGCGCGGCGAGCTGCTGGCGATTCTCGGGCCGTCCGGTACCGGCAAGTCAACGCTGCTGCACGTACTCGGCGCGCTGGACCGGCCTACCAAGGGCCGGGTGTTCCTTGATTCGGTGGACGTTTTCAGCTACCCTGAATCCAAGCTCCATGAACTGAGAAATCGGAAAGTGGGGTTCGTGTTCCAATTCCATCACCTGCTGTCCGAGTTCACGGTTCTGGAGAATGTGGCGATGCCCCTGTTGGTCGCCGGCGTGGCCCGGGCCGAAGCGCTGGAGCGGGCGCACCGGGTGCTCGAGGAAATCGGGTTTGTTACCCGACTCACTCACCGGCCGTCCGAGCTTTCGGGCGGCGAGCAGGCGCGGGCGGCAGTGGCGCGGGCGCTGGTGAATGAGCCGGCGGTGATACTCACGGACGAGCCCACCGGCAACCTCGACGCGACTTCGGCGGGGGCGCTGGTTGACCTGATGGTGCGGCTAAGCAGCGAAAGGAACATGACGATTTTGATAGTGACCCACAACCTGGCAGTGGCGGACCGGGCGACGCGCCGGCTCCACCTCGCCGACGGGAGGCTGCACGATGAAGGAATGTGACCTCTGCGGCAAGGGCGAGGCGACCATGAAGGTCAGCCAGCTCGACAAGGACGGCAAAGTTACCGAGATTACGGTCTGCGCCGAGTGCGCTCGCCAGCGCGGGTTCACCGAGGTCGAGAAACTCAAGGCCGGCGTTGCGGAGATCATTGCCGAACTGAAAACCCGCATTGACGAGGGCGACTCGAAGCTGGTGTGCGGGAACTGCGGCCTGTCTTACGCTGAGTTCAAGCAGCAGGGACGGCTGGGCTGCACCGAATGCTACGTTTCCTTCCACGACCAATTGGTGCCGCTGATCCGGCGGATTCACGGAGCGGTGCAGCACGTCGGCCGGACCGCGAGTGGCGGCCGGAAACAGGCGCAGGTCAAGATGAACGTCCAGAAGCTGCGCGACGCCCTGTCCGGCGCAATCCAGGAAGAGGACTACGAGAAAGCCGCCGCCCTGCGCGACAAGTTGAGGCGGACAGAGGACGCCGAATGAGGATTCGTACCACAAGGCACACATGCATACCTCAAGGGACTAGGTGGCAAGGACAAAGGACCAAGCAATGAGGAAAGGACAAACGCGAAAGACCGAGACGGGTTCGGCCTTACTACTTTCCCCTTGCTTTGTCATTTGGACTTCGTCCTTTGGACTTCTCCCATGAGCTTGGCTGGCGGCGCAGTTGGCAAGTGGCTTGCGGCCACCGGGCCGGAAGCCGACGTCGTGATCTCGACCCGCGTCCGACTTGCCCGGAACCTGGTCGACGTGCCGTTTGCCCACCGTTCAGGGCAGGGCGACCACGAGCGCACGATTGAGATCGTACGCTGGGCGCTTTCCGACTCCGGCTATCTCGACAACGGCCAGTTCTTCGACAATGGACAGCTTACCGAGCAGTACGGCCACTACCTGGTCGAGCGACATCTGGTGTCGCCCGATTTCGTAGCATCCAAGGCCAAACGCGGGCTCTATGTCAGCAACGACGAGTCCGTCAGCCTGATGGTCAACGAGGAAGACCACCTCCGGTTCCAGGTCATGGCTTCCGGCCTCGATTTCCCCGAGGCGTTCACCGCGGCA
>CAZVCQ010000541.1:0-2266 GCA_964626085.1 uncultured bacterium | reverse complement strand
AGTCCCATGGGCCCTGGCGGTGAACCCGGTCACGAACAAGGTCTACGTCGCGAACTGGGTCGGCAACAATGTGACGGTCATCGACGGCGCCAGCGACCGGAAGACATCGGTGTCGGTCGGCGGCATCCCCTTTGCGATGGCGGTGAATCCGAGAACGAACAAGGTCTACGTCGCGAACTATGAAAGCAACGACGTGACCGTGATTGACGGAGCGACCGGCGGCACGCAGACAGTGCCCGCCGGCACGAACCCCACTGCCCTGGCGGTGAACCCGGTCACGAACAAGGTCTATGTCGTCAACTACCGCAGCAGCAATCTAACGGTCATCGACGGCGCGACCAATACCCCAACTACGTTGCCCGCTGGCTCCGACCCCGTTGCCGTGGCGGTGGACGTGGTCGCGACCAAGGTCTACGTCGCGAACTCAGGCAGCAACGACGTGACGTTGATGCACGCCTGGCATGGATACCAGATCCAGATGCCGGCAGGAAACGAGCCCTCGGCCGTGGCCGTGAACCCGGCGACGAGCGAGGCCTACGTCACGAACTTCGGTAGCAACTATGTGACGGTAATCGACGGGAAGACCGACGACACTTCGCGGGTGACGGTGGACTTTGGCGCCAACGCCGTGGCCGTGAACCCGGTCACGAACCGGATCTACGTCACAAGCTGGACTACCAACCGGGTGACCGTGATTGACGGCGCGACCCACGCGACGACCACGGTGCCGGCCGTCACGACCCCCGCGGCAATAGCGGTGAACCCGGTCACGAACAAGATCTACGTTGCGAGCAGCGAGGGCGAGGCCGCACTGCTGGTGATTGACGGCGCGTCCAATGGCACAACCACCCTGGCCGCGGTCCGGGGCGGCGCCGTGGCGGCGAACCCGGTCACGAACCGGGTTTACGTCGCGAACGGCACCGGCGACAACGTGTTCGTGATACAGGATGCTCCAATCTTTGATACGAAGGTGCGTCTGGACTTCAGCCGGCTGCCGGGCGACACGACGCTTTCGGCGCGCCCGGCCCTGACCGGCAAGGCCGTGAACCGCTGGGCCCCTGGCCGGACAAGGATGATGGGCGTGCTGAACCGGGTGGGAAGTGTGCGGCTGCCGTGGGAATGGGCGGACGTGACCGGCGGCGCCGGCACCGACTCTCTGACGTGGTCGTATCGCTGGGGTACGGACTCGCTCGTCTGGGGAGAGAACTTCGTCTGCTTCGCGCCACTGGAAGACCTGGCCGCAATCACTGGCAACCAGGGGCTCGGGACGCCATTTGCGGGCAATCCCGAGGTGTACGCGGTGTACAGGGTGCCTGCCTACCCCGGAATCGAAGAAGACGTGGCCCGGCCGGTGGTCCGAACGAAGATGCGGACCATCGTTCGCGGCGTGCTCTTCCTGCCGCGGGATATGACCGAAATTCGCTCGGGGATTTCGGGTCGTGCCACAAGGCCTGTTCTTATCGATGTAAACGGCCGTAAGGTGATGGACCTTCATCCCGGCGCGAATGACGTGCGGGCGCTGGCTCCCGGTGTCTACTTCGTGCGTCAGGCGTCCGGCATGGCGCGTGATGCGTCGAGCGTTATCAAGGTCGTGGTGACGAGGTAGCGAGAAGAGGCTGAGGTTGAGGTTGAGGTAGAGTCACAGAAAGCAGAACGGAGAGACCGGCCGGGGCGGGCGAAAGCTCGCCCCGGGCTGTCTGCGCGGCAGCTTCGGCCGTTGTCGGCGGGCGAAATCTGATGCCTCATCTGAAGCGGATCCCGCGCCCAGTTTATTATATGTCCTCCTCGAAATCCGGCCTTCAAGTGAGCTAAGCTGGCCATTAGTAATCGTTTATCAGGCATTGGCGTATCTGCCCTATCCTATCCCCCCGGCTATTCTGGAAGCCATTCGGCGGGCTACCCGGAAGGCAATTCCGAGGATTGCCCTGCGGGCTATTCGGAGGGGAACCTGGAGAGCCATCCGGGTCGCTATGAGGTCAGCTACCCGGCGGGCTACCTGGAGGGGAATTCGGAAAGCTGCTCGGAAGGTTGCGGGGACCGCTGCTCCACGGGTTGCTCCGCGGATTGCCCGGACAACTGCTCTGGAGGTAATCTGGAGAGCAACCAGCCGAGCAATGGGACAAGTAGTCTGCTCGGCTATTCGGAGAGCAATCCAGCCGGTTCCCCGACGTCTAGTTGGAAAAGCGGCAGCCTCGCTGCCGCAGTCCAGAAACCTAGGAGGCCGGCCGGAAACCGGTAGTCTGGGACGCACGGCCACGAACTGACG
>CAZVCQ010000540.1:0-2270 GCA_964626085.1 uncultured bacterium | reverse complement strand
TCGTCATCGGGGGATCGATATCTCATCGAAGGTGGGGGGACTCGGCGAGCTGGCCTTAGAAGAGGGATTCCGAATGAACCCGGAAGACATCGCTTCCCTCGGCTTAGCGGATGGCGACCAGATTACCGTATCGCTCGACAGCGGAGAAGTCACTGCCGCGGGTCCGTACAAACCGAACCGCGAATGCCCGAAGGGCGTCATTTACTACACGCGGCCCGTCGTCTTCGGCGGGCTCCTCCATCGCCGTGCCCTTTGGCCGCTATACCGGCTCGAGCAGAATCCGATGCGGGCGTCAGTCAGGAAAGTATAGAGAATGTACAAGATCATTGAACGACGGATGATAGTTCCGAACCTCCACGAGTTTACGGTGGAGGCGCCGGCCGTGGCGCAATCCGTGAAGCCCGGCAATTTCGTCATCGTGCGGGCCGATCAACAGGGCGAGCGAATCCCGCTCTCCGTCGCCGATTGGGATCCGCAGGCCGGAACGGTGACGTCAATCTTCATGCAAGTCGGCGCATCGACGGCGATGCTGGCCCGCCTGAAGCCCGGCGATGAGATTCCGACGTTCGCGGGGCCGCTCGGCAAGGAAACCGTCATTGAGAAGGTCGGCACGGTCCTGTGCGTTGGCGGGTGCTACGGGATCGGTTCCATCTATCCCATCGCCCGGGCGCTCAAGGCGGCGGGCAACAAAGTCTACACCCTCATTGAGGCGCGAAGCTCCTTTCTTCTCTATTGGGAAGACCGGCTGGCCAGCGTGTCGGACAAGGTGTTCGTCATCACGCGGGATGGAACTAAGGGCCAGAAAGGGCACATCGACAAGCTGCCGGAGCTGGTGCAGAGGGCGGGAATCACTCCCCAGCTTGTCATCGTGAACGGTTGCACGTTCCAGATGATGAGTGTGTCCAAGGCCACCAAGCCCCTGGGCTGGAAGACGATTGTCAACATGAACCCGATTATGATCGACGGCACGGGCATGTGCGGCGTCTGCCGCCTGTCGGTCGGAGGGAAGACGAAATTCGCCTGTGTCGATGGCCCCGATTTTGACGGCCACGAGATCGATTGGGCGGAATTCCTTCAGCGGCGCAAGAGCTATAATCCGGAGGAGGTCGACCCGCTCCGCCGGAGCAGTTGCCGGTCTCACTTCTGATGCGGAGGACGAGGCAGGTGATGAAGAGATCGAGGGATCAAGGGATCGAGTGTCGTCACCGAATCCGGGCTCTGCACTTTGTTCCTCTATCCCTTTGTTCCCTTATCCTTCTCCTGTGTATACATAATGGCTGAGGAAAAGAAGCAAAAGACGAAGCTGAACCTCGATCGGCAACACATGCCGAAGCAGGACCCCTTGGAGCGCGTCAGGAACTTCGACGAGGTCGCACTCGGATACCCGACCGAAACGGCCGCGGCAGAAGCCTCCCGCTGCCTGCAGTGTAGAAAGCCGTTGTGCCGGCAGGGCTGTCCCGTCGGTATCGATATTCCCGGCTTCATCAAATGCATCGTCGAGCGCGATTTCGGCTCCGGCGTAAGGAAGATCAAAGCGACGAACGCCTTGCCGGCCATCTGCGGCCGGGTCTGCCCCCAGGAGGAGCAGTGCGAGAAAATGTGCATCCTGGGCAAGAAGGGTGCGCCGATCGCCATCGGCCGGCTCGAACGTTTCCTGGCCGACTGGGAAGCCGCGGAAGGAAAGGCCGAGAAGCCGGACATGGCTCCCGGGACCGGCAAAAAGGTGGCCATCGTCGGCTCCGGTCCTTCCGGGATCACCGTGGCCAACGACCTGGTCATCCGCGGCCACGAGGTTACCGTCTTCGAGGCGCTGCACGAATGCGGCGGCGTCCTCGCGTACGGAATTCCGGAATTCAGGCTGCCCAAGGCAATCGTCCGTCGCGAGGTGGAATACGTCCGGAGTCTCGGCGTGAAGATTCTCACGGACTTCATCGTGGGAAAGACGCGAACCGTCGACGACCTGCTCAAGGAATTCGATGCTTTCTTCGTCGGTTCCGGCGCGGGGCTGCCTTGGTTCATGGACATACCCGGCGAGAACCTCAACGGCGTCTATTCGGCCAATGAGTACCTCACCCGCGTAAACCTGATGAAGGGGTTCCGCTTTCCCGAATATCAGACGCCGGTGAAGAGGCCGTGTCGCGTGGCCGTCGTCGGCGGCGGGAACGTAGCCATGGATTCAGCCCGAACCGCCATTCGACTGGGCGCGGCCGAAGTCCACCTCGTCTACCGCCGCAGCCGGGCGGAGTTGCCCGCCCGGTCCGAGGAAGCGG
>CAZVCQ010000539.1:0-2274 GCA_964626085.1 uncultured bacterium | reverse complement strand
TAACTTGTGGCAAGACCAACCCGTCAAACTACCCACACAAATCCGCGAGGAGCCCGGATTTGTATCTTGACAAGACGGCGATTGACACCGTTTCCGTAGGGCGAACCTCGGTCAAGTTCGACTCGCTGGGCCAGCCGCAGATAGCCTACGTGCGAAGCGACGGCGGCCTTATGTTTCGCTGCCGCAGTCCCGGAGTCTGGCACGTCTTTGACCTGCAGACCGAAGGTGTAACGGCTCTCAACCTTATCATTGGGGAGAACTCGCAGCCTCTCATTGCGTATACGACCAGCGAGGGCGTCTTTCTCGCGCGCGGGGTGGACGTTGTTGGGTAGAGCGAGGAGCAGCAACTGCCGACTGCTGTCGGCCGAGGGCCTACAGCCTCGGTCGTCAGGAGCGTGCTGCTACTGCCGGAAGTCTCAAGCCTCAGCCCGCAAGCTACAAGCTGGCTGGTTGATGCTGCCGGCCGAAGGGCGCTAGCCCTGCATCCCGGCGCGAATGACGTGAGCGGTCTTTCGCCTGGCGTCTACTTCGTGCGGCAAGCACAAGCCCAAGCTGTCCGCAAGGTCGTCATTACCCGTTAGCCTGCGCGTCTGGGCGCGGGCGTTTGACTTGGCTGCACTGCGGCCTATGATTTCCTCACAATGAAGAATGATGAGGCGCGCCTGTGGTATCGGCGCTATGGGCCGATGGGGCCGGATGCTCCGGAGCCGGTATTTGCCGAGAAGGGCGTGGGGGCGTGGCTGGTGACAGACGACGGGAAGCGGCTTCTGGACTTCGCGAACGGGGGAAGCTTGCCCCTTGGTTACACGCTTGGGGCGAAAACTGGGGACAGTCCCCCGGAGCGCGCGGCGCGCGGGACAGTCCCCGTTTTCGCGTCGTATTCCGCACCGGGCGCGGCTGGCGTGACGTGGCGGTCCGAGGTCGAACTCATGCACAAGCTGGCCGAGCTGGTTCCGGGAGGGATGAACCGCCGCGTGCTGGTGTGCGAATCCGGGCGCGAGGCATTGGCGCGGGCGATTGAGCTGGCGAGGAATGAGACACATAGGTCCAATGTGTCCTATTTGTCCAATTCCTGTGACGACAAGCCTGCAATCGGCAAGGATGTTGCCGCGGTCGTGGCGCACCCGCTGGACGGGCGAATCAAACACGCAAGGCAGGCGTGCGACGCGGCAGGCGCTCTGCTGATTGACGACGAGGCCGGCATCGGACCGGGGGCCACAGGCCGGATGCTCGCGGTCGAATTGGCGGAGGAGTTCTTACCACAAAGACACAGAGACACAAAGGGCCGGGCCAGCGGGAGCGTCTCAGAGGGCGGTGTGAGGCCGGATATCTACGTGCTTGGTCGGGGCTGGGCTGCGGGTTTCCCGTTCGGCGCGTGCGTGACCAGGAGTTCTACTCTCCGCTGGAAGTGCGCGACCGCCGGGAACCCGATAGGCTGCGCATACGCGCTTGAGACTGTCCGTCTGCTTGAGACTGGGCTGCTGGAGCAGGGCCGAAAGCTGGCCGCGTACCTTGAGAAGCGGTTCGGCGCCCTGTCCAGCCCGAAGCTCGAGCCGGAGCTTTGGGGCGTCGGGCTGGTTCGGACCCTTGTGCTTCGCAAGGGCAGGGACGTTGCCGAGGGACTGGTTCAGAAGTGCCGCGAGCTCGGGCTTCTTCTGCACGTCCTTTCTGCCGACACAATCGCAATCAGGCCACCGCTGGTCGCGAATGAGAAAGACATTGACTTCGCCGCCGAGGTCGTGGGCAAGGTCTTGGCTGGGTTTGACAAGAAGGCATGAGCGCGGGGAAGCTGTCGGTTCCGGGCCGGTTCTTTGCGACGGTAAGGGAGTACGATCTAGTGCCCGAAGGTGCCTCCGTGCTGGCCGCGGTGTCAGGCGGGGCGGACTCGGTCTGCCTGCTTGACCTGCTGCGGCTGGCGCAGCCCCGGCTCAAGCTGAGATTGGCAGCGTTCCATCTTAACCACGGCCTGCGCGACTCGGCGGCACGGGATGAGGACTTCGTGAGGAAGCTGTGCCGGGACTGGGGCGTCGAGTTCGTTGTCGCGCGTGCCGATGTTGCCGGATTCGCCAAGCGGCACAAGATGGGCATCGAAGAGGCAGGACGTGAACTGCGCTACCGGCACCTGGAGCGTGTCACGAGGAAGCTGAAGTGCGATATTGTCGCGCTGGGCCACACTGCCAACGACAACCTTGAGACGATGCTTCTGAATCTCGCGCGTGGGACCGGGCCGCGCGGTCTGGCCGGGATTCCAGTGAAGAGGACCGAAGACCGAAG
>CAZVCQ010000538.1:0-2275 GCA_964626085.1 uncultured bacterium | reverse complement strand
ACGGCAGGTAATCCTGAATCGACTCCCGCCTGCCGCGGGCCAGCAACAGGGCTACCTCCGCGGTCTCCAGGCCGCCGCCATGGTTGTCCCGTGTCAGGTCGGTGGCTGCCACGAGCAGCATCTCGACTATCTCGCGCTCGACATAGTCCAGCTTGAGCTCAGCCGCAAACTCGTCTATCGGCAGCTTGATGCCGGCCGCGCCGGTCTGAATCTCGCGTATCAGGTGCTGCTCCTCGTGCCAATTCAACGCTGCCATCAAAACCTCATGGTCAGGCTTGGCAGGGACGCCGCGGCTCTGGCGTCTGTCTTCGCGACTGCTGCCGCAGAGTTGCCGTAAGATGCGGACAAACCGGCGCTTTCCCTCAAGCCATTCGCGTGGCGTGGCATAGGCTTCGGGCGTGGTTTCTGCTGGACTTCTCATTGCTGCTCCTTCCCGGCAATATACAATCTCAGACAGCACTTTTGAAGTCCTCTCTACTCGCAACCGGCCCAACCGGTCCGGCTCAACCGGGCAGTTCCGTCGCTCACGCCCCTGTCATGACAGGAAGTCGCAGTTTATCAGGTGGAGTCTATCGGACGCAACCTTCACATTGTGTTCTGCAGCTACTTACAAGACGAAGAACGGAACCCTGATGGGTCCGCATGCGCAACTGACTATGTTCCTATCACCCTGATAGGCCTACGGAACGACCGAATCGGCTTCAGCCGGTCAACATCGCCAAGGTGACGCCCGAACTCGCGGCCCGAATCCGGGAACTCGCCGGTCAGGAACCCAAACCCAGCCTTCGCCGAACCGGACAGCGGCTACGGCAGGGAGGCTTGGATATCAGCTACGCGACGGTGCGGCGCGCGCTTCGCCGCTGACTGGCGATGGCCCATCTCGACATTGCTGCATCTGCGCCGAGTCGCATCATCGGCGATTCTCGATTATTCCAGTAGGGACAGACTACTTGGTCTGCGCCAGCTCTAGCTGGGACTCTCGTTCTCCTATGCACTCCTTCACCCGCTTGATAACTTGGCGGATGCGTGCCTTGTTCTCTGGCACTTGGAACTCGCGGTGCGTCCCGGTAGCCGGCAGTTCGTCATCGTAGCATAGCAGCAAGTCATAGTGCCCTAGCAGCGCTTCTTTTATGGCCGCCCGCGCGTCTTTCTTCCTCGCCTCTCCAACCCCGCCATTGCCCGAATACCGTCTCCGCAGATCCTCAATCTGATGCGCGATGTCGGTGAACCTCACGAACCTACCCTTGCTGACCGCTATCGGGCCGCACTCGAACGAGCAGGGAGCATAACTGTCCCAAGTAAGGCCGTAGCCTAGGAAGTGGTCGATGACCTCCGGCTGGATCTCGGAAGGCCAGTCCGTTCGGAAGTTCAGCCCGCAACGGGTGGACCTTAGAAGCTGTCGCCTGACTGGCTTCTCCTTGACGTCAGGTTCTCTGCCGAGTACGACGTCGTAGGCGAGTTCGTGCATTCCGAGCCTCATCCACCAGTAGTCCTGAAGTGTGCGCCACACTTCACGATGGTTCCCCGAGCCGAGTAGCTCACGGAGTGCACATCTCAGGTTCCCTGTCATAGCGTTCAGTTCGCGCCTCGTTGCATCTGTATCCCTGGCAAGAGCACTGTCTTCCTTCCACAACTCCTCCCGGGGGGGACGCTGTCTTCCTTTCCCGCGGCCGAGGTAGCAGTACCCGTAACCACCGCACGGGGACACCTTGAAAGCTCGGCCAGAAGGCGAACCGACCACGACGAACTCGCCATCGGTTTCCATACCTGCAAAGCGTCTGGCTGGCGGTGTGAACCTCTCCAACGCCCACTCAAGGTACAACAGCCTGATGCGCTGTATCTGCAACTCCAGGTGACCCAGTATCGTAACCATGTTCTCCATGATACCTCCAAGGTTAGCCATTCCTGCCCTCGACAATCGCTCTGAACTCTGACACATCCGCTGGGCTGTCTACGTCCATAGAGCACCAAACTGCATCCCTCCGGCGGATCCGAACAGTTGCATGAAGACCGAGGATGGCGGGGGCGAAATCCCTGAGCGTTTCATACCACGCTCGCTGCTCATCCCGGAAAGGAGTACCGCTGTCTTTGTCCGTCGCAGCGACTTCCTCACAGAGCCTCATCCATCTGTTCCGGTCGAACCCCAGTGCCAAGTCTGAAGGGTACAGCGAAAGCGCCAACTTCCGAGGAAGAGTGAAGTGCTGCCGTTCGTCGAGTTCGACTACGAAGCCGGGATCCGACACATAGAAGTCGCAGGGCCGGAGAGTCCTACTTC
>CAZVCQ010000537.1:1892-2279 GCA_964626085.1 uncultured bacterium | reverse complement strand
TCAATTCTATGGTCACCCAGCCCTGAGTCAACTCCTTAAGTTAGCGCATATGGGGGACTGTCCCCGGTTTTCACCCTCGCAACTCGCCTCCGAACTCGCAGTCGAAGTCACCACGCAAGTCCTCTCGCGAATCCTCCAGCAAATCCCTCTGCAATTCGCGCCGCAACCCAACCTGCGAGTCGCGTTGCGAATCGGCCGGAGAGTCGAATCGGCAATCGCGACAGGCACCTGTCCGCGAGTCCTTTTCTGAATCCTCCCGCCTCTCGCGGCGCAAACCAGGTCCTGAACCGCGCGGGAAGTCCATCCACAAACCCCTGTCCGAGTCACCCCGGGAACCGTTCCCGGGACGGTTCCCATGGTGGTTCTCGGGGCGTCGTTTCCAGCCCA
>CAZVCQ010000537.1:0-1882 GCA_964626085.1 uncultured bacterium | reverse complement strand
TTCAAGTAGATACTTAAGCTAACGTGCGGCGCCGCATGCGGTTATGTACAAAACCGAGAAGGGGACGAAGATTCATGAGCGAATCTCGGGCAGCCGGCCAAATACCTCGGCAAAGACGCTCCGCCGGTTCTCCTAACTCCTAACCGCTAACTTCTAACTCCGCCTCGCCCGCTCGCTTGACAAACTCTTCCACAGGCCTAGTATCTCGGCGCAAGCGTTGACCCAGGCACCTCAGGAGGCAGCTATGAATCGCACCCGATTCGCGTCCGCTCTGGCCATGGCCGCATTGGCCGCAATCCTCTTACCCTCATTCCTCCACGCCCAAATCACCTTCCAGCGCACCTACGGCGACACGGCCGACGATGGCGGACAATCGGTCGTGCAAACCGCGGACGGCGGCTACTATGTCGTCGGGTACACTTGCTCCTCTGGCGCGAGCGGAGCCGACGTCTTCGTGATAGCGACCGACCCGTGGGGCGATGAACGCTGGACACAGACTTTCGGCGGCCAGCCGGGCGACGACTATGGCTACGGAGTCGCGATGACCGCGAACGGCGATTGCCTCGCCGCCGGCTACCTGGTCACCATGGGGCATGCCGACGTCGCACTGCACGGGAACACCGCTGACGGCGGCCAGCTCTGGATTCAGGTCTACGGCGGCAGCAGTGACGACATGGCGTACTCGGTCGCCCTTAACTCGGACGGCGGCTTCATTGTCGCGGGCGCGACCTACTCATTCGGCGCCGGCCCGCCCAACGCCTACGTTCTCCGTACCGATTCGCTGGGCGACACGCTCTGGACCCACGCCTACGGTGGCGCAGGCGAGGACTACGCCCTCTCGGCACGGCAGACCGCAGACTCGGGCTTCATCATCTGCGGTACCACCTATTCGTACGGCGCGGGCCAGTCCGATATCTACCTCATCAAAACCGATGCCGCCGGCGACACCCAGTGGACCCGAACCTATGGCGGCGCGGAACACGAGCACGGCCACTCTGTCCAGCAGACTGCTGACTTGGGCTACATCATCTGCGGCACCACCTACTCGTTCGGCGCGGGCGATGCCGACATCTGGCTCGTCCGCACGAACGCTAGCGGCGACACGCTCTGGACTCGCACGTTCGGCGGCGACACCGCCGACCTCGGGCACTCGGTCGCGCAGACCGCTGACCACGGTTTTATCCTCTGCGGCCAGACCGCGTCGTTCGGAGCAGGCAACTACGATGCCTGGCTCATCAAGACTGACTCGAGCGGCGATACGCTCTGGACCCGGACCTTCGGAGGCGGGAGCGACGACGTAGGTTATTCGGTCCAACCGACAACGGATGGGGGCTTCATCATGGCCGGCATGACCAAGTCACTCGGCGCCGGCGGGGCCGACTTCTATTTGGTCAAGACGGACGCCAACGGTCGCGTCGCGGTTGCGGAGCCGCAGGCAAACCCGACCCGCGCCTCGGCCCTCTCGCTCTCCTGCGAGCCGAATCCGTTCCGCGCGAGGACGGCTATCGGCCTACAGGTTGTGGCTGACGGCCCCGCCTCGCTGGCGATATTCGATGCCTCCGGCCGTCGCGTCCGCACGCTTTCGGCTGCTAGCTGTAAGCTGTCGGCTGTCAGCTCGCTCCCCTGGGACGGACGAGACGAGATGGGTCACGTGCTGCCGCCAGGAGCGTACTTCGTCCGCCTTGCGGCCGGTGACCAGCACACGAGCGCAAGCATCGTGCTGCAGCGCTGAACCAGCTCAAGCGCGAGCACAAGCTCACCCCTCACCCTAACCTTCTCCCTCAAGGGGCGAGGGAATTCGGAACCTTCAGCTCGAATCTGTGTAATCTGCGGAATCTGTGGATGGCCTCTCCGTCCGGCTCCGAGCCATCAGTGTCCATCC
>CAZVCQ010000536.1:0-2298 GCA_964626085.1 uncultured bacterium | reverse complement strand
GATAGAGTGGTCGTGGTAGAACTTCATCAGGTCAAGGCCGGAGCCGAGTCGGTTGCGCCGGGCGTAGACCGTCGGGCAGGGCGAGATGACCTCGATGAACGAGAAGCCGCGGTGGAGCAGGGCTTCCTTGATGGAGATGGTGAGCTGGCGGACGTGGAGCGCGGTCCAGCGAGCGACGTAGGTCGCGCCGCAGGAATCGACCAGGAACGGGATGTTGAACGGCCGCTCGAACGCGCCGTAGGGCGTCGTGGTCGCCTGCGCGCCCTGGGGCGTGGTCGGGCCGGCCTGGCCGCCGGTCATGGCGTAGTTGAAATTGTTCACGCAGATGACGGTCAGGTCCATGTTGCGCCGGGCCGCATGAATGAGGTGGTTGCCGCCGATGGAGACGAGGTCGCCGTCGCCGGAGATGAGGACGACCTTGAGGCGCGGATTCGCTACCTTCAGCCCGGTCGCATAGGGGATGGCGCGGCCGTGGGTGGTGTGGAATGAGTCGTACTTCAGGTAACCGGCGGCGCGCCCGGTGCAGCCGATGCCGGATACGACGACGATGTCTTCGCGCGGGATGGCGCTCTCCTGGGCCGCGGCGATGAAGGCGGTCAGGCAGGTGCCCAGGCCGCAGGTCGAGCACCAGATGTGCGGCATCCGGTCCATGCGGAGGAAATCCTCCATCGGATGGTGCTCGGCGGTACCACGGCTGCCGATCAGTTGGTTGAAGTTCACGAAGTTATCTCCAAACGCCGAGCTTCGAACTTCACTTCGCTCCTTCGAGAATTGCTTTGAGGATGTCGGCCGGGTCGTGGACCCAGCCACCGCAGTGGGGCACGAGGAGAGTCTTGCACTTGCCGCCGGCGGCCCGCTCCATCTCGCGGAACATCTGCCCCATGTTGATCTCCGGCATCACCAGGCACTTCACCGCACCGGCCAGTTCGCGGACCTTCTTCTCCGGGAACGGCCAGACCGTGATGAGACGCAGGAAGCCGACTTTGATGCCCTGCTTGCGGGCGTCGGCAATCGCCTTGGTGGCGACCCGCGCGCTGATGCCGTAGGCAACGACCACGACGTCGGCGCCCTCCAGTTCTTCTTCCTTCAACATCATCAGGTCATCGGCATTGTTGCGAATCTTGTCGAGGAGGCGCGAGACGCAGAGCTGCTGGCACTCGGCGTTGATGATGGGGTAGCCGCGCTCGTCGTGGGTCAGCCCGGTGATGTGGAATCGGTGGTCGTCGCCGGCGCGGACCATGGGCGGGACGCCGTCCTTGTCCGGTGCGTAGGGGCGATACTGGTCTTTGGGCCCGCGGTACCAGCGGCGGGGCCAGACCTCGATCTTGTCGGCCGGCGGGATGACGACCTTCTCGGTCATGTGGCCGACGCACTCGTCCATCATGAACATGACCGGTAAGCGATACTTCTCCGAGAGATTGAAGCAGGTGACGGTCAGGTCGAAGCACTCCTGCGGAGAGGAGGGCGAGAGCGCGATGATCTCGTAGTCGCCGTGCGAGCCCCAGCGGGCCTGCATCATGTCCTGCTGGCCGGTCAGGGTCGGCAGGCCGGTCGAAGGGCCGCCGCGCTGGACGTTGACGACGACGCAGGGAGTCTCGGTCATCACGCCGAGGCCGATGTTCTCCTGCATCAATGAGAAGCCGGGGCCGGAGGTCACGGTCATGGCCCTGGCGCCGGCCCACGCGCCGCCCAGGACCGTGGCGATGGAAGCGAGTTCGTCCTCCATCTGAATAAACGTGCCGCCGATCTTCGGGAACCGCTCGGCCAGCCGTTCCGCGACTTCGGTGGAAGGAGTAATCGGGTAGCCGGCCATGAACCGGCAGCCGGCGGCGATGGCGCCTTCGGCGCAGGCGTGGTCGCCGTCCAGATAGTGCGCGCCGGTCAGCACCGGGCCGCGCGCGGGCTTGCTCACTTCGTCGCCTCTACTTCCTGTTCGTCGAGGGTGTTCCAGATGGCGAACTCGGGACAGAGCGCCTCGCAGAGGCGGCAGTTTACGCATTTCTCCGGGTGCGCGACGACCGGCGGGTGGTAGCCCTTGCGGTTGTACTCGGTTGATTCCTCGAGCACCTGGCGCGGGCAGTAGGCGATGCAGAAACCGCAGCCCTTGCAGCGCTCGAATATGACGTGGACGTTGCCGTGCGGAGCCTTATTGCGTTCGGCGTCGAGGGGTTTGCGCCAGTACTTCATCGTGGTGTGAGGACGGCAATTATAGGCGTTGGCCGCTGATGGTCAAGGGATTGCTGCTCCCCTAGTCCCGACATTGGGACTTGATTTACGGTGGAAAGAAGAGGCCACTCT
>CAZVCQ010000535.1:0-2302 GCA_964626085.1 uncultured bacterium | reverse complement strand
AACTTAGGACAAATTCACCCCATCAAATCACCCACACGAATCCGCGAAGAGCCCATTAAAGTACCATGCGTCATCAGGAAGATGAACGACCTTGACCACGCTGTCATGGTCGCAGTCGACAACGTTGATCGACTTGCTCTGAGAGCCGTAGGAGAATACGTAGAGCTTGTTCAGGCCAAGATGCAACCGCATCGCGCGGACGTCGCCACTCGCATTCACCTTCTTGGTCCTGGTGTTTGTGGAGCAGTCGTAGACCGTCATGGAACTGCCGCCTGACCGCCAGTATAGCCTATCGTTGTTGGGATTGTAGCACATCGCATACGGGTTCGCGCCTCCGTACTCGTAGGAAGTGACGACGTTCTGAGCGCAATCGACCACCCCGACGCAGCCGCACGCAGTCGAGCCATATGTGAAGTACAGGCGATTGTGCACGGTGTCCAAAACGATGTTCTCCGCCTTCACCGTCAGCGGCAAAATGCCGGCAATGCTGTCTCCCGAGCCGTCCACCGCCGAAAGTAAACAAAGACTGTAGCCTGTCCCGTCACTCCACGGAGGACAATACAGCCGGCCCAGGGTCTGGCTCCAGCCGCCGCCGCGCGGGACGCCGTCCGTCATGACGCTGGTCACTACTTGCCCGGTTGTGGCGTCGTACATGAGGACCCCGTCGTAGGCAGTCCTCAAGAAGACGTAGAGCATGTCCCGAGAGGTGTTGCAGGCCAGGAAAGTCAATGGATATGGCGTAATGCACGTCTTGAGGACGGTGTCCGCGACGCAGTCTATGCTCGACAAGATACCCCAATCACGATCTGAGCCCGTGCAGTAGATGCGGTTCCGCTGAGGGTCGCAAGCCAGCAGCGGCTTGAGGCTGTCGAACGGAAGCCGGGCCACGACGCTGTCACCATCGGCCCGAATAGCGAACAGCGTGTCAGTAGTGGCAGCATAGACCTTCGCAGCGGTCGGATTGAGGCAGAGTGCCATGGCCGAACCGACCTCGGGCAAAGACGCAACGACACTATCCGAAGCGCAGTCTATCACCGCGAGCGGTCCGCTACCGCCAGCGTACAGTTTGTTTGTGGCTGAGTCGTGGCTGAACGCTGACGCAGCCACGGGAATCGTGCGAACCACGGTGTCCGCATCGCAGTCCACCACGCTTATCTGGTCGCCGCCGCAGTACAGGTGGTCGTTTTGAGCATTGTACTGCATGGCCGGCACGACACCGGCAGTGTGGATTGCTGATGTGATCTGGTTCGTAGCGCAGTTCACGACCAGGATCGAGTTGGTGTCCAACCTGGCCACGTAGAGCTTGCCTTGCGGCGGGACGAAGCAGAGTGCCTTCACCGGTCCGGTTGAGACGCGAGCCAGCCGCTTGCAGGTGATGGCCTCGGCAACGATGACCCCGCCGCTGTCGGCTTCGCCGCCTATGTAAAGCCGGGGATGCGCCGGATTCTCATCCCAGGCCAGGTGGTACGGCCCGTTCATCGGCCCGAGGGTATCGGGCAGCATGATCGTCGCCTCGAGAAACTGCCCCGAGGCTGATGACGCGAGCAACAACCCCAGCACCACCGCGCATAGCAGAAGTACCTTCGGCCAGGCTTCTCGGCCTCTCGGAGCGGCGGCTCGATTGTGCGGCCCGTCTGCGCTACCCATCTTCACACTCCTCTCATGTGCGGTCTACTGCGAACTCCTCGGTCCCAACTGCAGGGCTGCCCTATTGTTGTCGGCTGATACCGACGTTCAGTCAGGTCATGCGCGCCTCCCTCCTATTCTTCAGACAACCGTCATCTCGTAGTCTCACTTGGTTATCACGACCTTGCGGGTGACGTCCGGGCGTCCGTCTTCTGTCACCGGTCCTCGGAGGAAGTAGACGCCTGGGTTGAGGCGGCTTACATCATTTGCTCCTGTCCGAAGGTTCATCACCTTCCGGCCGTCTACAGAGAGGAGTGAGGAGAGAGGTGTGAGCGGCGGCTCCGGCAGGAACAAAACGCCATGGACAATGCTGGCTTGGGGCTTGAGGCTTGGGGCTTGCACCTGCCCCTCCTCGACCCCGGGCGGCGTGTCGGGGAACGCAAGCACAGCATCCTGGCACGGAACGTAGATGCGGCCCAGCTCTGGACTCGACGCGAGTTTGACATCTACCAGGTGTTGCACTTGCGGATACACGGCGACAAGGCTGTCCGTCTGTGTGTCATGGACACTCAGGGAACTGTCATAGTAGCAGGCACAGAACAAATACCGGGTCTTCGCGTCTTTGTGTGGGTGATTTGAGGTCTTTCACGTCTACTCAGAGTCGTGGCAAGGTCAT
>CAZVCQ010000534.1:0-2306 GCA_964626085.1 uncultured bacterium | reverse complement strand
GACGTCCGCCTGGACCTCTTCGAAGGTCCGGTCGAACTGCTGCTCTATCTTGTCAGGAAAAGCGAGTTGGACGTCACCGACGTCCCGGTGGGCCGACTGACCGATGACTTCCTCGGGGCAGTCCGCCAGGCCCACGAACTGGACATGGAATCGGCCTCGGACTTCCTCATCATGGCCGCGGTCCTGCTCCGGCTGAAGACCCGCGCCCTGCTCCCGCGTAGCCCGGAAGAGGACTTGAGCACACCGACCGTCAGCCTCGACCAGATAATGGACGAGTTCCGTCGCTACCAGCAGGTCGCCCGCATGCTCTCAGACAAGGAGTCGGAGCGCCGGCTCCTCTACCCTCGCGCGGGCGAGTCGCCGCGTGCCAAGCAGGCCGAAAGCGAGGATGTCGTCGCCCTCGCCGCGGCGCTCAAGCGGGTCCTGGCCAAACTGACGCCCGAACGCGTGGCCCAGATCGCGCCGCCCAAGGTCCGGCTGGAAGACAAGATCGCCGAGCTGCGCCGTATCATCCGCGAACGCAAGTCGGTCGACTTTGAGGAAGTCGTGACCGGGACAACGGTCGCCGAAGTCATCGTCGTGTTCATTGCCGTGCTGGAACTGGTCAGGCTGGGGGAACTGCGGGTCAGGCAGCAGGCCGAGTTCGCTACGATCCGACTTGAGTTGCGGGAACCCGGCCCGGCCCCCACTGGCTAGCGCCGCACTTTACTTGCCTCAGTTCCTGGTCTAGGATTAAAGGTAGGCAACTGAAAACTCGCCTCTCATGAAAGTCTTCACCATCGGCACCGACCACCGGACGCACTACGACTTTGCCCGGTTGCTCGTGAAGTACGGGATCGAAGTGCTGTTTGACGTCCGGCGCACGCCGGAGTCGCGCGAAGAGCACTTCCGGCGCGACGGTCTGCAGGCACTGGCTGCCGGCCAGGGTATCGACTACATCTACATGGGAAACGAGCTGGGTGGACCCCGCGATGAAGGCTTCGGGCAGTGGACGGGCAGCGACGAGTTCAAACGGGGCATCGACATTATCCGCAGTAAGGCCGCGAAGCGGGCGTGTTGCGTCCTCTGCGCCGAGCGGACGCCGGAGAACTGCCACCGGCGGGTAATAGCCGAGTACCTGGTGAAGCAGGGCATCGAGGTCGTGCACATCCTCGATGAGAAGTCGGTCTGGACCCCGCCGCCTCCTCGTCCCTCGCCACCCCGCCCCGCGCAGCGCACGCCTCATCCCACCCGGGGTCGCTGGCGCGGTCCCCGGCCGCGGCGATGAGTCCGTCGTCCGACTCCGCCGCTCTGCGATCTGAAATCTACAATCTGAAATCCGCCGTTGGCGCCGTCATCCTCGTCCACAATTACCAGGTTCCGGAGATCTATGACGTCGCCGACTTCATCGGCGACTCGCTGGAACTCGCCCGCCAGGCACGCGCAGCCGACACACGGCTGATTGTCTTCTGCGGGGTCCGGTTCATGGCCGAAACGGCGAAGTTGGTGAACCCCGAAGCCAGGGTAGTGCTCGCCGCCACCAATGCGGGCTGCCAGATGGCGGACATGATTACGGCCGAGGCGCTGCGCGCCAGGAAGGCCGAACTGGGCGACGTAACCACGGTCGCCTATGTGAACACGAGTGCCGACGTCAAGGCCGAGTCCGACATCTGCTGCACGTCGGCCAACGCAGTCCAAGTAGTGAATTCCCTTCCGTCGGACAAGCGCATTCTCTTCGTACCGGACCGGCACCTGGCCGCCTACGCGGCCCGCGAAACCGGCCGTCCCCTGTTGGGCAACTCCGAACTCCGAAGTGCGAAGTCCGAACGAGCCGGCTTGGAGTTCGGCGTTCGGAGTTTGGCGTTTGGAATTATCCCGTGGGAGGGCTTCTGCTACGTCCACGCATCATTCCGGGCGGCGGACGTGGAACGGGCCCGCAAAGAGCACCCGGACGCGTTCATCATCGTGCACCCCGAGTGCCCGCTGGAGGTGATTCACGCCGCCGACGCCACCGCTTCAACCTCGGGCATGGTCAGACTGGCACGGGAGCATAGTGAAGTCGTACTCGGCACCGAGGCCGGGATGTGCGACCGCATCCGGCGCGACCTCCCGCAGGTAAAGTGCTGGCCCTTGCGTCGGACCGCGCTCTGTCGGAACATGAAACTGACGCGGCTCGAAGACGTCCGGACGGCGCTCAAAGGAGGGGTGCCGGAAGTCACCATACCCAGGGACATCGCCGTCCGCGCGCGCCGTGCCCTCGACCTGATGATGGCAATCCCTAATCCCTAGTCCCTAGTCCCTAGTCCCTAGTTTTACTGCGCAAGATT
>CAZVCQ010000533.1:0-2316 GCA_964626085.1 uncultured bacterium | reverse complement strand
TCAGTTCGTGGCCGTGCGTCCCAGACTACCGGTTTCCGGCCGGCCTCCTAGGCGGTCTCCGGGCCGAGGAGTGGGCGGCAGAATTGTGGCTCCGGCACCTGGCCGATACCATACGTTGTGGTGCCGACATTGACCCGCGCGTCTACGTCCGCATGATAAGGACTCTTATCATGCGCGTCTTCTCGTATGGCTGTGTAACCTCTCAATTCTCAACTCCCTATTCTCAAATGCCTTGGAATGACACCCCGCTGGGGGGAGGCTCGGGCCAGTTCCTTGGCAGGTCTTCCGGCAAGGTCTCTGCCAAGCTCTTTGGCAGATTCTCCGGGAAAGACTCCCCCTTGCTCGCTGGCGGAGTCTCTGGCAGGGTCTTTGCTCCGTTCTCTGGAAGAGCCCGTCCCGGGCTCGCCGGCAGGGACTCTGGCGAGGTCCTTCCCCGGTTCCTCGGCACAGCCTCGGGCAGATTCTCTCCCAAGCTCATTGGCGAGTTCTCCGGTAATGCCTCTGCCCGGCTCTTTCCCCTGCACTCTGGCCATGCCTCTGCCACGTTTCGACGTCGGCTTGACTTCGCTCTGTCGGGGAATACCCTAGAGCCACAATGGGAACGCCCGCGCCCGACGCTCTTCTGCGCCTCGTTGAACGGTTCGACCAAGACCGCAAGGTCTTCCAGTCCGGCGACTTCTAAGGAAGAACAACTTCGCCTCGAGTTCCTCAACCCCTTCCTCACCGCGCTCGGTTGGGCCTTGGACGACACCCCCTTGACACGATTCGTGACAGAAATTGGGGAGGTGTCACTCGACTCCTCGATTCCTTGACCCCTTGAGCCGTCGCGGCCGTATCAATGCCGAACTGCGGGACGAGTTCGAGGAACTGGTTGCACCGGACACGACAGCCCGAACTTCCTGTCACACACGGGCCTGACGCCTGCGGCGCGAAGTACCGTCAGCCTTGAGCCGTCATACGTTCCGCGTCCGCACCGCCGGGTTCGCCAAGTACCTCGCCTGACCGCACCCGTACGGCATCTACTTCCACCGCGTCAACTCAGGAACCGCTCGTTCCTCTTCTCGAAAGCCGACATGGAACCGCTAGGGAGGAGTCTGTCATTTCGAGCGCAGCGAAGCGGAGTCGAGAAATCTCTCCTGAGAGACGCCTCGACAAGCTCGGGGTGACGAATCATGTCACGTTTGTGCCTTTGATGGTGAACGCGTACGTCGGTTCTGGGTTCTCTCGTCGTGCCATCACAGTCCTAACGGTCTACGTGCATATGTGACTTGACGGAGCAACATAGTGAGAACATCCTCCGATTCGGAAGTCGACGCGCTGTACATCAGGTTCATTGAGACTGAAGTGACGACGAAGCACGTGGCCGAAGGTATCGCCGTGGACCACGCGGCCGACGGCCGGATTGCGGGCATCGAGGTACTCGACGCTCGCAAGCGGTTCGGCGACGAACAGATATTCCGGCGCGTGGTGCTTGAGGACCTGGTCCCGGCCACTGCCGACTAGACGTCCTCGCCGCCGACTCCGCCTGAGCCGTTCACGCGGCGGTCCGCTGGCCACACACCTCAAGCCGCAAGCAAAGGAGAACGCAAGCACAAGCCGACGGCCGGAAGAACATCCACAGACTCCACAGATTCCGGTCCGATGTCGGCCAGTCGGCAATCGGCAATCCGAAATGGCTTGGTGGGCAGAAGGGCCTCGCGGACGGCGGAATCGGATGACTGCCCACCCCCGACCCCGGACCCAAGTGTCTACCGGTCAGGACTGTGCGACAGAAGCTCGGCAACCGTGGCCAGCAGCACCTGCTTGTCCACCGGCTTGGCCAGGAAGCCGTCCGCGCCTTCCTCAAGTGCCTTGGCTCTCTCGCCTTGGTCTGATAACCCGGACATCACGAGTATGGGCGCGGTGTGCGATTTGTCTTCCTTCAGCGCCGACAGGATCTTGTGCCCATCGATGCCCGGCATCTTGATGTCGAGCAGCATCAAGTCGTATGCACCCAGCCCGAACACGCCGAGCGCATTCCGCGCCTCGCTCACGCGGTAGCCCGCGGCCTCGAGCATCTTCTTGAGCATCGTCCGGATCGAAGTCTCATCATCCACTACCACGATATGCTTCTGCATCATGACCGTAGTCTAGAACCAAACATGGAGTAGTCAAGTAGCCGCCGGCCCAGTTAGCCGATCCACGGCCCACAACAAGGGCATGATTGATCAGGATTCGGGGTCTCCTGTCTCGGGCAGGAACACTGTAAACACCGAGCCGGCGCCGACCTTCGACTCCACCTTGATGGTCCCGCCGTGGCTCTCGACGATCTTCTTC
>CAZVCQ010000532.1:0-2324 GCA_964626085.1 uncultured bacterium | reverse complement strand
CAGAGTCCAACTCTGAACCTGTTTTTCCTGGCCGGGATTGCAGGTGCTGCCCTTTGCTCTTGTGTCACACACACACAAGCTGTCCGAAATCAGATATCTCTCACTGAAACAGGGCCCGCGTCTCACGTGCCGCTGTGCGTCAGCACCGCGGACCTCGAGTCCCTTGTTCTGTAGGCGCGAGCTGAGGCAATTCAGCTCACCCGCCATACACGCGCCCGGATTATCCATACTAAGGCGTCACGACCGTGTCGTGAATGTCACTGCCGAATGGTGATTGGCGTCGGGCGAGGCGTTCGTCACCGCCGACCGACGATAATCCACGGCCCTCGTGACCGGATTCGTTGCTTGCGGTCGTACCTCTGACCAGATGCAGCCACCGCGATTCCGCGCCGCTCTTCGAGCCAGGCTCAGAGGGCTGGTGCGACGCCGCCCAGTATTGTCTTACCATGGCCGTCCACTGAACGTCAGACGTGGCCAACTGCGTGAGGCTCCAAGGCTCGCCTCCGTGCGGCGTTGCATTCTCCATGTATCCCGCAAAGCCGCCGACGAACAGACCAAACAAGACGCCGCAGGCGAGCAAGGTGAGGCAGTAGGTAGCATGACTCCAATCCAGACCGACGCTCTTCGCCGGCCGCACCGTATCGCCAAACCATGCCCAAGTCGCCAGCTCAGAACCATGGTCAACGGTCGTCGTGATGCCACACCTCATCTCAATACCGCCTTGAGCCTGGCTTGCTCACTACCCATGTCAAGCAGCAGGAAGTACGCTCCAGAGCTGAGCTTCAGACCACTGCCGTCGCACTTCCAGTTCAGTCTGTGCACTCCCGCCTGCTGCCGACCGGCGTCGAGCACGCCGACCAGTCTGCCGACTGCGTCGTGCAGAGTCGCACGCACGTGAGCTGGTACCGGCAGTTGGTATTCCACCTTGACGTCGTCATATCGGCTTATGACGTGCGCACGGCCGAGTTCACTACGCTGTACGCTGGTCTGACTGCCGTCCATGAGAAGCCCAGGTGGCTGAAGCCGGTAGAAGTCGTCTCGGGGGTTCCCGCCGTTATCCGAACCAACAATCAGGTAGAGGTTCCTGTTGGTACCGTACACCATGGAAGCACCCGGACCGAGTTTCGTCGGAAACGGGGAGCTGTAGTACGAATCCTGGCTCGCCTCAGAGAAGTCGACCCAATGAGGCGAGTGCGTGGGATCGAAGTAGTATGGGTCAGCCGCGGTGTCCGACCCTCCGAACGCGGCCCACGGATAGTAGCCGTTCGCTCCAGTCGCGTCGTGAGTGGTCAAAGACGTACCGAGACTCTCGGGCAACGGCGCGGATTCAAGGGTGTCCCACCCGTTGCAGGATATGTCGTACCCGTAGAAACCCGTTGCATTGCCGCCGACGAGAGCGAGTATCGCCTCGTGGCCGAGTATGTCCGCATCGTAAGCGGCGGCCGCGCCTGCACCGACGCTCTGAGGTATGCTGGCAAGTTGTTGCCAGCCGCCATTGATCACGAAGTTGTGCACGCTACTCCACGACCAGATCCCGTCGACAAGCGCGGCTGAACGCCACCAGTACCACCGGTTACTGAGCGCATTCCCTTCCTCGACTCGATGCTCTGGTGTGGACGTGATCACATCTATCACGCGGGTGCTGCACGCGGGGTCGGTTGCGACCTGCAGGCGGTAGGAGTTTGTCGCGGCGCTGCCCCACTGGAACAGGGGCATCTTGTCCGCTATCGTGGCGCCGTTTGCCGGATAGATGCCGCTGGAGGGCACACCGGGTAGCGAGGTCGGAATCGAATACCGCCAGAAGTCGGTTCCGCCACCCGTCAGGCAATAGAGCCATCCCGGCACCGGGCACGTCTCTTCGTCATAGTCATTATTCGGTTGATACGCAATGCACGCACCGGCAGCAAGGCTGAACGGAAGTCCATCGCTGCACCAGGAGTTGTCGTACAGAGAGTACCAGTGCAGATACGAGTCTCCGTCCTCCTTCCCGATTGCGAACAGCACGCCATCCTCTTGCCATTGGAATGTGAGACCGGTGTGCTGCAAGGCATCATCGGACGCGTCGTCGACCATGTGCCAGGACTCGTCGCCGGGTCTGTAGTACCCGGCATGAGTCTGGCCGTCGAGCGCATCGGGGAACAGACCCCAGACGCTGTCCTTGCCCCACGTGATGAGGGAACCGGCTTCTTCGTCGGCCCCGGCCGGGACAGAGGGCAGCCCCTGCCAGGCCAGCGCCGCGACCGCTGCGAGCATTACGCAGACTACGACTTTCTTTACCATCCCGCGCCTCCTTGTTTGCTCAAGCTCTTGCGCTTGCGCGCTTC
>CAZVCQ010000531.1:0-2341 GCA_964626085.1 uncultured bacterium | reverse complement strand
ACCGCCTGCGAATTGCTAGCCGCGATGCCGACTCTCGTCACTCGCCGCTTCTACTTGACCTCGACCTTGGCGCCTACCTCTTCGAGCTTCGTCTTGATCTTGGCGGCGTCTTCCTTCGACACGTTCTCCTTGACCACGCTCGGGGTCTTATCGATGATGTCCTTGGCTTCCTTCAGCCCCAGCTGGGTAACCGTGCGCAGTTCCTTGAGTACCTGGATCTTCTTGTCGCCGACCGCCACCAGCGTCACGGTGAACTCGGTCTGCTCCTCTGCCTTCGCTTCCGCCGCGTCGGCGCCGCCGGCTGCCGGCATCGGCCCGGCCGCCATGAATGCCGGAGCCGACACGCCGAACTTATCCTTCAGGGTCTTCACCAGCTCGGCCAATTCAGTAACTGTCAGGCCTTCGATTGTCTCGATGACCTGCTGGATTTTGGTTTCCGCCATCAATCCTCCTGGACTGTTAAACTGCCGCAAGCGACCGCGGCATTCCTATCGATCCGTCGTTATGAAGCAGCAATTCTATTCTCAACTCCGTCTCACACCGCGGCCGGCGCTTCGGCCGCCGGTGCTTCGGGAGCCGGAGTTGCGTCCGCCGGCCGGTCCTTGACCGCATCTAGCACCCACACCAACTCGGACAGCAGCCCGTCGAGGGTCATCACCAGCCCCCAGATCGGGCCCTCGAGCACTCCGACCACCTGACCGCGCAGCTCGCTCTTGGTCGGCAGCGCGGCGATGAAGTCGAAGCGGTCGGCCAAGTACAGCACCTGGTCTAGGTACGCGCCCTTCACCTTCAGGGCAGCCATCTTCCTCATCTGCTCGCGGATGGTCCGGGCCGGCGCTACCGGGTCGTCGCCGGCAAAGACCAGCGAAGTGGGCCCGGTCAGGAGTTTCTCGATGTCGGCCGGCACGCCGCTCTCGGTCAGCGCCCGCAGCGCCAGCCGGTTCTTCACTACCCGCACGGTAACCTTCGACTCGCCCAGCTTTCGGCGCAGGACGTTGAAGTCATTGGCGGCGAGTTTCGTGAAGTCAATGAAGTAAAGCGCCGACGCCCTACCGATCCTGTCCTTCAGCCCGGCTACCGCATCAACCTTCACCTGCTTGGGCATGGCTAAGCTTCCTTCCTGGCTGTCTCGAGGAACTCGTGAACGTCGACTCTGACGCCCGGTCCCATGGTCGACGACAGCACGATGTTGCGCACGAACTGCCCCTTGGCCGTCGCCGGCTTGGCCCGAACGACCTCGGCGACGAAGCTGCGGACGTTCTCGGCGAGCTTGTCCGGCTCGAACGACGCCTTACCCACCAGCGCGTGGATATTGCCGGTCTTGTCGGTCCGGTACTTGATGCGGCCCGCCTTCAGACTCTTCACGGTCGGGCTCACGTCAAACGTCACGGTCTGGGTCTTGGGCGACGGCATCAGGCCCCGCGGGCCCAGCACCTTGCCCAGCCTGCCCACCGCCGACATCGTGTCCGGCGTAGCCACCGCGACGTCAAAATCGAACCAGCCGCCCTGGACCTTCTCGACCAGGTCTTCGAAACCGGTGTAGTCGGCCCCGGCCGCTTTCGCCTCGTCCACCTTCTCGCCCTTGGCGAAAACCAGCACCTTCACCTGCTTGCCGGTGCCGTTAGGCAGGGAAACCGTACCCGAAACGAGCTGGTCGGTCTTCTTCGGGTCGATTCCCAGCTTGATGGCGATATCAACTGATTCGTCGAACTTGGCCGTCGCGTTCTGCTTGACCAACCCCACCGCTTCAGTCAGTGGGTGGAGCGCCTGGTGCTCGAGTTTCTCCTCAAGCGAGCGGAACCGCTTGCTGTGACGCCTCATGATTCCGCCACGTTCATGCCCATCGCCCGGGCCGTGCCTTCGATGATCTTCATCGCGGCTTCGATGTCCGCCGCGTTCAAATCACGCATCTTCCGTTCCGCAATCTCCCGGACCGCCTTGCGGCTGACCGTGCCGACCGTTGCCCGGTTCGGCTCGCCTGAGCCCTTGGCCAGGCCGGCCGCCTGCTTTAGGAGTACGGACGCGGGTGGGGTCTTGGTGACGAACGTGAACTTCCGATCCGAGTACACGGTCAGGACGACCGGGATCACCATGCCGGGAGTCTCCTTGCGGGTTGCCTCGTTGAAGGACTTAATAAACTCCGCAATGTTCACTCCGTGCTGGCCCAGGGCCGGGCCGACCGGCGGTGCCGCGGTTGCCTGGCCGGCCGGGATCTGAAGTCTCACGACCGCCGCAACCTTCTTAACCATTACTCGCTCCTCCTAAACTCAGATTGGCTGGACGTCGAGGAAGTCCAGGTCAATCGGTGTGGGCCGACCGAAAATCGTGACGATGACCTTCA
>CAZVCQ010000530.1:0-2342 GCA_964626085.1 uncultured bacterium | reverse complement strand
AATACTAACATAGAACAGGACGCTTGTCAAGACTTTTCGGCCGGACTCCTAGGGGCTAGGGATTGGGGGCTGGGGGTGAGTGACCAGGGAATAGGGACCAAGGACCAAGGACGAAGGACCAGGGACGAAGGACGAGGTGTTGACTATTCTTCCGCGACGACTCCGTACGCCTCATCAACCGCCCGCTTGATTCCTTCGAAGGTGAAGGACAAGGCACAGGTCGGGCCCACGTCGGACAGCGTGACCGGGGCGACGCAGTCCCGGTTTATCCTGACCACTACCATCCGCTTGTCCATCTCAATGCCTGTCCTTATCTCCCATTCAATCCAGCCGTTCGTGCTCGTGTTCGTTCCAACGACGCAGAGGAACGCGGTCGCAGCTCTTATCTTCCCCTGAATAAGGCGTTTCAGCGGTGTCGCCTCTTCGCTCTCCACCGGAACATGCGGAGGCTGGTCGTTGAAGCTGAGCCGGGGAAAATCCGGGCTCTTCGACCATGTCAACAGGATGTCCTTGTAGTAGCCGTCGTTCTCGTAGTCGCAACTGACGAAAACCACCTTCCCGCGGGGCGCCTTCTCACTCGCGGGCTGTGCCCGTCTTATCGGGTGCGGCAGTTCGAATTCCCGGGTCGGGGGCATCTCCGGCCTCGGACTGACACGCTGCTGGACGACGGCCTTGAGGTCTTCATATGCCTGCCTCCACCCGCGACCCTGGAAGTCGACGTAGGGCTGGGACGCCAGATAGTCCGGCAGCGCGCTGCCGTCAATCCTCGCCGGGAGTACCTTGATGCGGCGGCCGTTGAAGTCGCGCATCGTAACCGCCTTCAGTTCCTGCTGCACCCAGCGCCACCTGAGCGAGGCGGCAGAAATGAGCGGGACGAGGAAGTCGACCGGGCGGACGGCATTGGCCATCCGGCTCATGAGCATCGCGCCCGCCGACATGTCAAGTTCGTCAACCCACGGGCTGATTCCCTCTCGTCGCAGCGCTCCGGCCAGTTTACGGGCGAACTCGTGGTCCGCGTAGTTGTAGGGAATGACGATGTGAGGCTGGTTGCCTCCGGTTCGGGTACGATTCGCAGCATCCAAACTCATCTCCGCCTCCTGGCATAGGGCGCCAATCAGCCGCATGAGGTCTGTTTGGGCCCCGGCTAGCGAATCGGGAACATGGGCCGCGCGATAGGCTGCCTACCGATTGGCGTTGGCCGCGGGCCGCCTCATTCGTCGACATGGTAACCGACAGGGCCTTGATGTCAAGCGGCAGACGGTGTGTTAAACGGCCGGGACGGTCGGCTGTCGGCCTACGGCCTACGCCGGTCGCCTCGGGTCAGAGGCTGCCGACCGTTGGCTGCTGTCAGCCGACTACGTCAGGCGTGAGGGCCGCGGCAGGCGGAATCCTGCCTGCGCTATCGTCGGCTTCGGGCCAGTACGTTGCTGGACGGCGACTATGAGTTCGTCATAGGCTACGTTCCATCCGCCAAGTTGGAAGTCGAAGTGCGGCCGGGACGCGAGGAAGTCCGGCAACGCGGAGTCGTCGATTCTCGCCGGCAGCACCCGGACGCGTCGCCCGCTGAAGCTCCTCGCCATAACCGTCTTCAGGTCGTGCTGGACCCAGCTCGACGCGGCTGAGGCGGCAGAAATGACCGGTACGACGTAGTCGACCGGTCGGGCCGCGTGCGCTATCCGGTTGACCAGGAGCACGCCCGCCGACATGTCAACGTCGTCAATCCACTGGGTGATTCGGTCGTGGCGAAGCGCCGCGGTCAGCTTACTGGCGAATTCGTGGTCTGCGTAGTTGTACGGAATGACGATGTGAGGATGCCCGCCGGCGGCCTGGAGTTGATCCAAATGCACCATGTCTATCTCCCCTTTCTGGCAAAGGCGCTCGAACCCCACGGAGGCCCTGGGGCCCTGTACCAGAGGCCTGCGTCCAGCCGATTGCAGTTAGCCATCTACCGCGCCTTATCTGCTGACATGGTAGCGAATGGCCCGGTGATGTCAAATAGGCGGGATGGACGGCCGGCGGCCAGGTCAGAGGCCGGATCTCCGATACTGGCAACTGGATACTGAAACCTGGTCACTCGCGGCCAACGGTCGCGTCAATCTGCAATGCCTGCTGATAGGCCGGGAGTCCGGTGCTGCCAATCTACAATCTTCAATCTGCAATCTGAAATGCCTATCGGTGGGGGAGACGCCCGCGCGCGTCGGGAGTACTCGGCTGTGTTTCCGCGAGCCCCGTTGACAAAAAAGAGAGTCACGAGCAGTCCAGTGTCGCGGCAATGATTGACCGAGCCGACTTATTACCCGGAGTACAAAATAGCTTGCATTACAGGGCGGCATAACGGACGT
>CAZVCQ010000529.1:0-2348 GCA_964626085.1 uncultured bacterium | reverse complement strand
AATATCACTCCGAGGTCCCGCGCCTTGCCGTAGTACTTCTCGGCCAGGCCGTAGGTCCTCATGTCCCGGTACAGCACGTACACCTCGGTGCCGGGATGCCGTTTCTTGATAAGCGCGGCGTTCTTCACCGCCTGGCCGCAGCACACCCGGCTGCAGTAAAGTCGTTCCTTCTCCCTGGAACCGACACACTGGATCATGACCACGTTCTTGCATCGCGGCAAATCGCCAATCCGCTTCTCAAGCTCAAGCTGGGTAATTACCCGCTTGTTCTTCCCGTAGAAATACTCGGCGGGTCGCGACTCCCGGGCCCCGGTGGCAACAACCACAACGCCATGCTCAATCGTGATTTCCGATTGGCGATTGGCGATTGGCGATTTTCCGGACTCCGGTTCTGCGTCGGGCATCCGGCCTTCGTCATTCGGACTTCGGACTTCGACCTTGGTCCTGTAATGCCCGATGTAGCCTTCGATGCTTCGCAGCCTGACATTCCGGTGAACCGTGATGAGTTCGCTTTCTTCCACCCTGTTGATGGTCCGGTGCAGGAATTCTGCTGGGTCTGCGCCGCTCAGCGTGCTGTGGATGCCGGCCACGTTCCCGCCGAGTTCGTGTTCCTTCTCCAGAAGACAGACCTCGTACCCGGCGTCGGCGATTGCCAGCGCCGCGGTCATACCCGCCAGCCCGCCGCCGACCACGAGCGCCTTCGGGTTGATCTCAATCGGCAGTCTCCGCAGCGGCACCAGGTTCCTCGCCTTGGCAATGCCCATTTCCACCAGGTCCATGACCTTGGCGGTTGCCGGTCCCGGTTCGTGCATGTGCGCCCAACTGCACTGGTCCCGGATATTCGCCATCTCGAACAGGTACTCATTCAGGCCGGCTTCTTTGAGCGTTTCCCGGAACAGCGGCTCGTGGGTTCTCGGCGTGCACGCGGCCACGAGGACCCGGTTCAGGTTGTGCTCCCGGACCCTGTTCTTGATCGTATTCAGGCAATCCTGGGAACAGGCGTACATTACGTCTTCGGTGCACTCGACATTGGGCAGGGTCGCGGCAAACCTGGCGACCTTCTCGACGTCCACCACGCCGGCGATGTTGATCCCGCAGTGGCAGACAAACACCCCGATGCGCGGCCGCTCGCCCACAACGTTCTTCTCTTCGGGAAATGTCTTCTTTGATACCTTGTCCTGTCTTTCGAGCGCCAGGAGACCCGCGCAGCCGGCCGCGGCCCCGGAAGCCGACGTCACCGACTCCGGGATGTCTTTGGGCCCGTTCGCCGCACCGCAGGCGAATATGCCCGGTCTCGTAGTGTTGAGCGGCTCAAACGGAACCGCCCGGCAGAACCCGTACTCATCCAGTTTGATGTTGACCCTGTCCGACAAATCGGCCATGCTTGCGCGAGGCTCCAGCCCGACCGAAAGCACGACCAAATCGAAAGTCTCGCTGTCCCGCTTACCGTACTCCCCGGTGAAATCAAGCATCAGGTTGCCGTCGTCGGCCGGCGCGACGCGGGCGACCCGCGCCCTTGTGAACTTGACACCGAACTGCGACTTGGCCCGCTCGTAGTACTTGTCAAAGTCCTTGCCGAACGCCCTGATGTCCATGAAGAATATGGTCGGCTCGAGTCCCTTGCTGTGCTCCTTCGCGATGACCGCCTCTTTTATCGCGTACATGCAGCAGACCGAACTGCAGTAATCGTGCTTCCGTTCGACGTCCCTTGAGCCGACGCACTGGATGAAGGCGACCTTGCGCGGCTCCTTGCCGTCCGAAGGCCGCACGACGTGCCCCTTCATCGGCCCGCTTGCCGAGAGCATCCGCTCAAACTCGATCGAGGTCACGACGTTCGGGTATGCCTTGTACCCGTACTCGCCGTACCCGACCGGGTTGTGCGGGTCAATGCCGGTTGCCAGGACGACCGCGCCGCAATTGAGGTCCACGAACCTGTCCTGGTCCTGGAAATTGATTGCCTTCGCCGCGCAGGCTTTCTCGCACAGCCTGCACACGCCTCTGGTGAGATACAGGCAATGGGCCGCGTCAATGACGTAGTTCGACGGGATGCTCTGGGCGAAATACCGGTATATCGCCTTCCGCTGCCTGAGTTCCATGTCGAACTCGTCAACGACCTTGACCGGGCACTTATCGGCACAAGCCCCGCAGCCGACGCACCTGGCCGGGTCAACGTAACGGGCACGCTCCCTTATCCGGCACGTGAAATCGCCGGCCTTACCTTCAACCGAGACCAGCGACGAGCAGACGTGGAGCTTTATCCCGGGATGCCGCGCGCACTCGCTCATCTTCGGCGAGAGGATGCAGATTGAGCAGTCGTTGGTGGGAAACGTCTTGTCCAGTTGGGGCAT
>CAZVCQ010000528.1:0-2354 GCA_964626085.1 uncultured bacterium | reverse complement strand
CTTGCCCGGAAATCATGACGACGGGCAAGGATGGCTTGGCCGTGAGGATCGCCTCCAAAACCTGAGTGCCGTTCATGTCCGGTAGTATTAGGTCCAGGAACACTAGGTTCAGGTCGCTGTCGCCAGCCAGCCGGATTGCTTCTTCACCGTCTCCGGCCTGAAGCACTACCATTCCGGCCTCCGTGAGGATGTCGGCCATAATGTCTCGAGCCCTCGATTCGTCATCTACGACAAGCACACGCTCAGCCATTCGTCCTCCCTGTGAATCCAACCGCCAAGGTCGCCAAGAGCCGCCAAGGCAGAATCATCGGGGCTGCAAGTCTCCGTCATCAGCGTGGACTGCGGTTGTCCTGTCCGTGTCGGCGCATTCTGGATTCTGGTCTCTGGTCTCTGACTTCTGAATTATCTGGTCTCCTCTTTCGCTGGCATCACGATTGTCACCGTCGTGCCCACCCCTTCCTTGCTCTCTATCTCCACGTGACCCTTGTGGTCCTCGACTATCTTCTTGGCCAACGCCAGACCGAGACCGGTTCCATCCGGCTTGCCGTGGGTGAAGTACGGCTCGAAGACCTTGTCCAAGTACTTCTCCGGGATCCCCATGCCGCTGTCCGTCACCTCGATACGGACTTGGACACCGCCAAGATCGCCAAGTGCGCCAAGGCCGAATTGGGAGCCGACTCCTGGGTCCGGAATTGTCCGCGCCTGCACATCTGACTTCTCGCATCTAGCATCTGACTTCTGACTTCGTCCATCCCGCCCCATTGTTCGGATCTTCAGCACCCTGTCTGCCGTATTCTGCATACTACCTACTGCCGGAGCCATTGCCTCGACAGCGTTTTCTATCACAATGTCCAGCACGTTCGACATTCCTTCCTCATCCAGCGCCACGGGCGGCAGTGCGTCATCGAGGTTCATCTCAAGCGAGATGCCCCTCGACGCGGGACATGACCGAAATGTCCGACATTTCGGATCGTGTCCCAAGTCTTGCGTGTCCCAGCCATATCGTGCCACGACCTTGCGCACCAGCTCGTTGATGTCCCTCGGCTCAAGCGCCGGCGGGTCCAGCTTGGTGAAGCGCATGAAGGCGTCAGTCATCTTCTTCAACCTGGTGACTTCGTCCTTCACGTAGCCGACGTACTTCTTCACCCGGTCGTCTTCAACTTTGGTCTCTATCTGCTCCACCGCGCCCATGATAGTGCCAAGCGGATTCTTGATGCCGTGCGCCAGCTTCTGCGCCACCGGCGCCCAGGCTTTCACCCGCCGCAGGTATTCGACCGCGGAAACATCCTCAAGCGTCAGCATCACACCAGACCGTACTCTCGCGGCTCGGGCGAGCACAGTCTTGCCGCTGCCCAGAGCGACCGGCAACTCCTCCGGTGTTGATCCAGGTGGGTCGGCCAGTGTAGCCCTGACCGCCTGCGCCAACGGTCCTGCAGGCAGAATCTCGCCGCCAAGGAGCACGCGTGCCTTTTTGTTGGTGCGCCGAACCTGACCGCGGTTGCCTATTTCCACTACCCCTGCCTGTCCAGTCAGGCCCCAGACGACCGCGCGCATATCTCGAGTCTGTCGATAGCGCACAGATGCCAGCACGAAGCCGAAGGCCACAAGAACCAGCGTCAGTGCAGCGAGCATCGTTGCCAGACTCACGCTCGTGCGCAGAACCGGAGTGGGTTCAATGCTGTACAACCTCCAGACCTGGCGTCCACCTGTGAAGCCCTCGGCCAGGAATGTCGGCACGGACGTTCCAGCGACCGGGAGAACCGCCTGTGCGGCGCCGGACGGCATATCGCACACGACTTGGAGCGATGGCGAGACAACCAGCAGTCGTCCATCGGTTGTGGGTACTGCCGCCAGTTCTGCATCAATGCTGTTCTGACCCACGGTACTTGGCGACGACACGCCGCAAGGCATTGTCGCCCTGTTCCGCAGCTTGAGTGTCACTGGGTCGAGACATCTCAGTGTATCGTCAGCCCCGGCAATGAGCACACTCATGCCAGCCCTGTCGCTCAGGATCGCCTGCATGGTGTTGTAGGTCCCGTAGCTGGCCCGCGCGGTGACCGAGCCGTTGCGCGAGTCCAAGACGAATACGCTGTCGCAGGCTCGGTCTCCAGCCGGGAAACCTATCTCTGTTGCCAGGATGGGAGGGAAGAGACTCGAGGAATCAGACAGCCACGAGACCATGACGAAGGAGGAGTACCTCCCGATTGGCTGAATCCAGCTCTTCTCGCCATTGGCTTCCAGAAGCAGAACGTATGTGTGGAAGTCGTCGGTGCCGCTTGCCGAGTCACCGTTACCAGCAGCCATCGTTCCGACGAGGACTTCCGTCTCGCCGTCGCCGTCTACGTCGCGCAACA
>CAZVCQ010000527.1:0-2380 GCA_964626085.1 uncultured bacterium | reverse complement strand
GCCCCTTGCATCGCATGGCCTGATGCCGATTACCGCAATCGGCCTGTCCGGCTCCCGGGTTGGCTCCACCTCTCCCTGATTGCCGGTGAGCAGTGTCTCGGTCTGGGGAAAGAAAATGCCCTTTGCCGACTCATCCGGGTTGGCAATGTCCAGCCGCAGCGCGCCGGCTGACTCGACTTCGGCGAAGCGCATCCGGCCGTCGCTATCAACCGGGCCGAACAGGCGATACCGCGAAGCCAGCGCCGCGATGAATTCGTCAAGCCGCTTCTTGTCCAGCCGAAGCACTTTGCTCACAGGATGAACTCCTGTTTGTCTTCCTCGTCGTAGGTCGCCATGGCCGGTATCTGGTCGGGGTCCAGGCCGGGAGTGTATCCGAATCTCTCCCGCACCTCTCGCTCGACCCGCTGGTTCAAGAAACTCAGGTTGATGCCAAGCGGACAAGCCCGCTCACACGCCCCGCATTCAACGCACCGCCCCGCCATGTGCAGCGCCCGTACGATGTGAAACAGCATCGTATCGGACAGGTCAGTGCTTTTGCCGAACCACTGGGGGTCGCTCTGGTCAACGAAACACTCTTCGCAGTAGCACATCGGGCATGCATTCCGGCAGGCATAGCACCGGATGCACCGGCCGAACTCCTTCTCGAAGAAGGCCCACCGCTCGGCGGCCCCGAGTTCCTCGAACTTCTCTAGTCCCTGCCGCCCGTATTTCTCCGGTGCCGCTTCCACCGGCTCGGTGATGAACACATCGTACACCGGCGGGTTCGGATAGCGACACCGCTTGCACGAATCAGACAGGACATCGGCCCTGTCCAGCGATACCTCGAAATCCTTCCCCTCGAACACGACCGTCACGCCGTCAACCCGGCACCGGGAAGCATCCCGGTCTTGAACCCGGTCACGGACCTTCCGCACATCCAGAACGCCTTCGCAGGGAACGCCGATAATCAGCACGTCCTCACGCTTGACCTGACCCTCGGCCAGGTACTGAACCACCGCCCTGCCGTCGCAGCCCTTGGCCACGATTCCAGTCCTGCCGCCCCGGGCCCGGTTTTGCTTCCGCACGTACTGAGCCAGGTTGTTACCGCAGGTGATGTCGAAGATGAGGCCATCTGCATCCGCCTCGTTTTCGACAAGGACCGGCGCTGACCGAAACGCCGTGCTTCCCCGGGCATATCCGATAACACGGCTGACCTTCTTCTCCCTGAGCAGTTCCTTCACCTTTTCCCTGAGTAGTTGCTCTACGTTCGCCATGTCACACCTGTGTATCCGAAGACTTGGGCGCCTTCACCAGTTTCCCGGCAGGGCCGAGCTTCTTCACGTCCTCGGTGATTTTGGTGATAACCTGGGCGAATTTTTCGCCTTCGCCGGCCGACACCCAGGAGAATTGAACCCGGCCCGGCTCCAGGCCCATGAATTCCATAAGCGTCTTCAACACGGCGAACTTCCTGCGGGCCACGTAATTGCCCGAGATGTAGTGGCAGTCGCCGGGGTGGCAACCCGAAACCAGGACTCCGTCAAACCCGTTCTGCAGGCTCTTGAGAATGAACATCGGATTCACCCTTCCGGAGCAGGGGACCCTGACAACCCGGACATTGGGAGGGTACTGAATCCTTGAAACCCCGGCAAGGTCGGCCCCGGCGTAGGAACACCAGTTGCACAGGAAAGCCAGTATCTTAGGTTGCCAGTCGCTCATATCGCTATTGCGCTGACCGCCTCGAAAATCTGGTCGTCGGTGAAGCCCTTCAGGTTGACGGCACCGCACCGGCAGGATGCTGCACAGGCGCCGCACCCCTTGCACAGGGCTTCGTTCACCTCGGCGACCGTTCTTACGACCTTCGACGGCATCAGCTTGTCCTTCAATTCGATTGCGGCATAGGCGCAGGCCTGGACGCAGACGCCACAACCGGTGCAGCGGTCGGGGTTGACCCAGGATACGGTACCTTCTACCTCGATGGTCTTTTTGCTCAGCACTGACAGGGCCCTTGCCGCCGCGGCCTTTGCCTGGGTAATGGACTCCTCGATGTTCTTCGGGGAGTGGGCCAGCCCGCACATGAAGACCCCGTCGGTCGCGAAGTCAACCGGCCGGAGCTTCATGTGGGCTTCGAGGAAGAAGCCCTCTTTGTTCAGTGGCACCTTAAGCATCTTTGCCAGGACTTCGTTCTCCTGCGGGGCATCCATCGCCGCCGAAAGCACGACCAGGTCCGCGTCGATGACGACCTTCTTATCGAGCAGGAAATCCGTCAGCTTGACCTTCAACCTGCTGTCCGGGTCGTTTGGGTCGCCGGGTTCGAGTTCGGGCTTGTGGTCAGGGTCATACCTTTCGAATATCACTCCGAGGTCCCGCGCCTTGCCGTAGTACTTCTCGGCCAGGCCGTAGG
>CAZVCQ010000526.1:0-2385 GCA_964626085.1 uncultured bacterium | reverse complement strand
GCAACTATTCTCCTCGGGTTCGGCGCTGGAGCACCGCTGACGGCCGTTCAAAGCACGCATCGTTCATAAGTCGGGGGAAGAAGCGTCGAGCACCGTGGGGCGGTGGCGGCTCCCTGCGGCCGCACGATTCCGCGCACAGGTGGCGACGAGTCCAACCGGGCTGCACCAATTCATAATCCTAGAGCGTCGAGGAGCCAAGTCAAGTTGGCAGTGTCCCGATTCTGCCTTCGCTTTGACACGGTACGACCGGTAGGGAGTCGACCTTGAGCGCGAAATCGAGGTCGGCGCGGAACCCGAGGTCGACGAGCCGGAGAGCGTGCTCGGTGGCAGCCAGGGTCCGCGCCAGGTCGGTTTTCAGGCTCTTGTAGGCGGCGCGGGCGGCCAGCGCCGCGTCGTCGAGTTGCGCCGTCTTTTTGGCGAGCCGGGTGACCAGACCACCGGCGCAGGCGAAGTCCTCGAGGCTGAGTCCACCATTGTTGCCGGCGCACAGGATGGTCACAGCCTCGTGCCCGGCCACCGCGTCAGCGACCGCGCTGAAGTTGACGAAGCTGCCGACGAGGACCCGGTCTGCGTCCTTGGCCGCACTCAGTGCCTGGGTGCCGTTGGTGGTCGTGAAGATAACGACTTTGCCGGCGACGACCTCGCGCGTGTACTCGCGTGGCGAGTTGCCGAGCTGGAATCCCTCGATTCGCCGGCACTCGCGCTCGCCGCCGAGCAGGACTTCGTTCTCGGCGTAGGGTTCGGCCAGCTTCATCGCCTGCTCGACGTCCGCAACCGGCAGGACAAAGCGGGCGCCTCCGGCCAGCGCTGCGGCGATCGTAGTCGAGGCGCGGAACACGTCGACCACCACCACCGTTGAACCGGGTTCGGAGCCGGCGAACTCGAGGGGAACGGACGCAACACTGATTCTCACGCAGCCAGCTCCTCGTCGAGCATTCCGATTCCGAGCTTGCCGCGGCGGAATCGGCCGCTCTCCATCAGGCGGCGGTGGAGCCCGACCGTCGTGGGTACGCCAGTGACTGCAGTCTCGGTCAAAGCCCGGGCCATTCGTGCGATCGCCTGGGGCCGGTCCGGAGCCCAGGCAATGATGTTCGCCAGCAGCGACTCATAGAGCGACGGCACGACGTATCCCGGCGCAAGGCAGGAGTCGACCCTGATGCCCGGCCCGCCCGGCATCCGCACGTCGGTCACGAGGCCGGAGCTCGGCTCGAAGCCCGCCTCAGGGTCTTCGGCATTGATGCGACATTCGATCGCGTGGCCGTCAGGCGCGGGCGGCTCAGCCGGCGTGGCTAGTGGCTCGCCGGCAGCGGCGAGGAGTTGGTGCTCGACCATGTCAAGGCCGGTGACCATTTCCGTGACCCCGTGCTCAATCTGCAGCCGGCAGTTGGTTTCCAAGAAGAAGAAGTTCTCCTTGTCATCCATCAGGAACTCAACCGTCGCGGCATTGGTCAGTCGTATCGCCCGGCCGATTGCCGAGGCCTGGTTGCCGAGCGTGCGGCGCTGCGAATCGTTCAGCGCCGGGGACGGGCTTTCCGCCAACAGCTTCCGATATCGAAACTGGACGGAGCAGTCGCGCTCGGGCAGGAACGTGATACGGCCCTGGCGGTCGGCCAGGAGTTGGATCTCGACGTGGCGGGCGTTCGCCAGGTGTTTCTCGATGTACACGCGGCCGTCGCCGAACGCCGCCTTGGCTTCGGCCTGGCACATCCGGAACCCGGTTTCAATGTCCTTGTCTCGTTTCACCAACCGCATGCCGCTTCCGCCGCGTCCGGCCGCAGCCTTCACCAGAACCGGGTAGCCAAGCTCGGCGGCCAACTTCGCCGCGTCAGCCGCGGTCGCGACCTCGCCATCAGAACCGGGAACGACGGCCAGCCCGGCTTCGCGGGCGAGTTGCCGCAAACGGATCTTGTCTCGCGCCAGCCTCAGGGTTTCGGGGGTCGGACCGATGAACGTAACCTTGCAGGACTCGGTTGCCTCGGCGAACTCCGGCGATTCGGAGAGAAAACCGTAGCCGGGATGAAGCGCATCTGCCCTGGTGATTTCGGTGGCCGACAGGATGCGCGATACGTTCAGGTAGCTGTCTTGCGCGGGCGCCGGACCGATGCAGACCGCCTCGTCGGCGATCAGCACGGGGAGAGAGTCACGGTCGGCCTCGGAGTAGACGAGGGCCGACGGTACGCCCAGTTCCCGACAGGCGCGGATGACGCGCAGCGCCACCTCTCCGCGGTTGGCGATGAGGACTTTCTTGAAAGGCAGAGGCATGTGCTAGGAACGAACCCGAAGTTCGAAGGACGAATGACGAGCCAACGGGCAAGCCCGAATTCCGAAGCTCGAATGACGATTGAATGACGAAGTCCGAATTCCCGATTGGTCATTACCCACTCG
>CAZVCQ010000525.1:0-2388 GCA_964626085.1 uncultured bacterium | reverse complement strand
CTCCTTTCAGCTCTCCTGCCTCCCAAGTGTTGCACTTCACTGTTGAACTCGCGTGTTCGGGCCGGAAATTGGGGAAGTGTCCCTCCCTTCCCCCTGGATTGCAGATTTGGCCGCTTCGCGGAAATCCCCAGAGCGGACCTGCCCCAGAGACGGGGCTCAGGCTGCTGACAGGAGGTACTGATGAATGCAGTCCGAACGTTGCTCTCCGCCACCATACTGCTGACGAGTTCGTGTGCGCTCTATACGTCGAGATCGAGTGACTATAAGAACCCGACCTACCCGCTGTGTTCCTACAAGTACGTCTGCGTGCCATCTCTATCCGGCGAAAACAATGGCACGGCGACTGCGAGGCGGACGGTAGAGTCGGGGCTGGCTGCGATGGGGTTCAAGATCATCAGCGACGCGGAGTTACGCTCGCTTCCCCGTCAAGAAGCATCGCTCGCCTTGGTTTGTGGTGTGACCTGGTCGGGATACTCACGGCACCAGGTAACCATCGAGTTCTACGACCTTCGCAACCAAGCGAAGGTGTTCTCCTCTACAGCGGAGGCGGAGGGCAACTCCTTTGCCGATGTGAGCGGAACCCTAGAGTACGCGGCGAATCTTGCAGTGTCGCGGGTTCAACAAGCGTATGGCGGCTTCAATCCTGCACTGGCATCCGCCCGGACACCAGATTGGTCTTCATGGGAGAAGGTGGTTCGGTCGGAACCGGACCTCAGGTCATACTTTGACTCCAACGCGGAGCACCTTGACCCCATCGAGGGTATCTGGACCACGCTCCCTGACAACAAATACAAACTCGCAATCTTTCGGGACAGCACGACAAATGGGCGTGACTTCGTGGCCACAATCCTGAGATCGGATGAACCGGAGTGGCCCGAGCACCAAGTGAAGGCCGAGTTCCAACGAACAGCGTATGTTGGCGTATATACGACGACATGGTACATGGTTAACCACTCAAAACAGGGCACTACCGCGAAGTTGACCGACGGTGGCAAGCTCACCATGACGCTGAGGAACGCCGCCACGGGCGGGACATCCCAGACAGAGCTGATCAAGAACTACCCCTCCAGCGGCCTGTCCATGTCGCCAGAGGAGGATGCCGATTCGCTCGGTGGAACCGGCAGCGGGAGCGGTTTCCTTGTCAGTCAGCAGGGGCTAGTAGTGACGAACTACCATGTCGTCAGAGGCGCCAAGAGTGTGGACGTCAGATTCCCGTCGCAGGCAAGAACGTATTCGGCAAGTGTGGCCGTCAAGGACAAAGGCAATGACCTTGCGGTGTTGAGACTGCAGGAATTCCGCCCAACGGGCGTTCTTGCGGAAGCGCCGCCCTACGCAATAGCGACGTCTTCTGGTGTGCGGCTTGGACAAGAGGTCTTCACACTCGGTTTCCCGCTTGGTGACGTGCTGGGAAAATCGCCGAAACTCTCCGCCGGTTCAGTCAGCTCAATAACCGGCATAGAGGACGACCCGCGGATGCTGCAGATTAGCAACCCGATCCAACCGGGCAACAGCGGCGGGCCGCTGTTCGACGCGGATGGCCGCTTGGTCGGCATTGTAGTTTCGTCGCTCAACGCCAAGTACTTCTACGAGAGAGCAGATGTCATTCCACAGAACGTGAACTTCGCCATCAAGTCGGACTATCTGCTGAGCCTCCTATCTGTGCTGCCGGAGAGTGAAGTCCTGGCCGGCCGAGAGGGAAGGCTCCGCGGCAAGACGCGCGTCGATCAGGTCGGTCTGCTGACCCCGTTCATTGTCCAGGTGATCACGCGCTAGCGAGGCTATCGGCTTGCCCATGGCCGGGGGGGGATTTCGGACACACACGGAACCCCTGCCGGGCCGACGTGCCGGCGGCTCACCGACGTTCGGCTCATGGCTGACAGCTAGCGGTTAGCAGCACCGCGCCCGAGGTCGCGACGGGCTGGGACTCAGAGGCGGGTCACGGTCCGCACGTGCCTCGTAGCGTTTGACTTTCAAGTACCACACAGCTATAGTTACCGCGCGTGTCCCACGAAGATTCCGTAGTACCCGTCTACATCGAGGACGAAGTCCGCAAGTCATTCCTCGACTACGCGATGTCGGTAATCGTGGCGCGCGCGCTGCCTGATGTCCGTGACGGTTTGAAGCCGGTCCAGCGGCGTATCCTCTTCACAATGAATGAGATGGGCCTCATCCCAACGCGGGCGACCCGCAAGTCGGCGACCGTGGTCGGCGACGTGCTGGGCAAGTACCATCCCCACGGCGACAGCGCGGTCTATGATGCGATGGTGCGGATGGCGCAGGACTTCTCGCTCCGCTATCCGCTGGTCCATGGACAGGGCAACTTCGGTTCGGTTGACGGCGACGCGGCCGCCGCGTACCGTTACACCGAAGCCAAGCTCTCGCCGCTTG
>CAZVCQ010000524.1:0-2395 GCA_964626085.1 uncultured bacterium | reverse complement strand
GTCATTGTTGTTTGAATCCCACGAGTACTGCAGGTCGGCGTAGTACATATCCGAAGCGATATCCTCGGTCAGACCCTCGACCGTGAGCTGGCAGGTCCGCACCGGTACGATGCCGTCGTCGCCGCCGATGAGCACCCACTTCAAGCCGTGGTTCTGCCAGTAGTCCTTGACGCAGTTGCGAATCTTCTCCGGGTTGTCCCGCCCGGTGTAGTTAGAGTAGATTGACTCGGTTCTCACAACCTCGGTCTTGATGCCGCGCCGCGTCTTCCAGTCCGCGAACGGCTGGAAGTTGGCGGCGCGCGCGCTGTTGGTTATGACTATCATGTCGGTGACTGAGTCACCGGGCAGCCCGGCCGCGGAGGCCCCGGTCGTACGGCGCGTGGCCGGCGCCCATCTCGCGGCCTGCTCCGGGTTCGCGACCAGCGCGCGGACGCTTTGGCCCATCAAGTCGACCTGGGACTCATCCAGCCTCAGAACCTCGTGCCGGTTCCGCTCGTAGCGGACCGCGACCTCGATGCGCGTGACCAGTTCGAGCCGCTTCTCTGCCGGATAGTAACGCAGCGGAGCAACCCGGAAAGACGCAATGCGGTAGCCGCCCATCACGCCCGAGCGGGTGAAGTCGACCAGCTCGGACGGGTACGCCTGGCTCGACGCGTAGGCCTTCGCGTCCGGCGGGACAAATGCGGATTCGTCATTCGTCAATCGCCAATCGCCATTCGTCAATGCCTTGGGTCGCTGGCTCGGATGGATATCGAACTCGCCGGACAGCGCCTCGGTCGAGACTCTCACGACCTCAACGGCGGTTACTTCCGCGTCAGGCGGAATCACCACGTTGTACACGGCCATCGGCAGATTCGGATGACCCGGCTCGGTTGTCGAGTACCCGAGGGACATGACCGAATTCGCCGGGGATTCGGATCGTGTCCCGAGCCCGACCAGCGTGACCGCGTCATAGCCGTTCGCCCTGCCGAACACGAAGTCCTGCCGGCTGAATTCCAACGTCTGGGTCAAGGTACCGGTCGCCGTACCGGCGCGGGACATGACCGGAATCGGCTTGGCGACTACGGATCGTGTCCCAAGCCCTGCGACCAGCACCAATACAAGCACACGGGCAAAACACAACATCAATTGCCTCCAGTAGCCATGGTGGGTTTCACCGAAACGAGAACCGACGCCTGATGCGCCAATGTGGAAGTATTCTAGCCTGTGACGCGGGCCGGTCAAATCCCGCTCGCCGTTGACCCGCCGACTGAACATCGCTAGGATTCTGCCGCAACACATGACTCCACGACAAGCAGTCCCGAAACAACAAAGGAGAACTGAATGAGAATGCTCGTCATAGCCGCCGCGCTGCTGTGCGTCCTGCCGGTCGCGGCCAAGACCCTGAACGTCGGCCCTGGTGCCGAGTTCATCGACATCCAGACTGCATTGAACTCTGCCTCCTCCGGCGACGTAGTAAACGTCGCGACCGGGTTCTACGACGTGACCGACGGGCTTCAGGTCAAAGCCGACAACGTCACGCTGCAGGGCGCGGGCGCCGAGCAGACCTTCCTGGACGGCGGCAACGAGGCATACGCGGTAGTCAAAATCGAGGCCAAGGGCGTCACCGTCACCGGCCTCACACTCCAGAACGGGTCCAGCCACGGTGTCTACATCAGCGGCACCAACTGGGGCAACGTCCACCACAATGTCATCACCGGGAACACCGACCGCGGTATCCTGCTCGGCTCGGGCACACCGTACGCCGTGATTGACCACAACACCTTTGCCAACAACAAGGTGAGTGCCATCTACGCGTATACCGACGACCCCAGGACGAAGTTCACGAACAACGTCGTGTACGAGAACGGCCGCTCCATCGTCACCGACAGCACGATGAGCCACATGACTGTGAAGTACAACTGCTTCTACGGTCAGTCGAACGACTCCGCCACCGCCGCGACGAGCAAGACCAACCTCCGGAAAGACCCCCTGTTCGTCGATGCGGAAAGCGATTTTCACCTCCGGGAAGGTTCGCCTTGCCTGGCCAAGGGCGAGAAGGGGTCGATGATCGGCGCGCTCGGCAAAGGCAAGAACCCGGAAGTCGCGAAACCCGTGGGTACAGAGAACGGCACCAAATACCGGGTGGTGGTGTACGCCACCGACCAGGCGTTTGGAGAGAAAGTGCTCGGCGTCATCAAAGCTGCCGGGTACGCCAACGATGACAGCTACGTCTCCGAGGAACCGAACGACGACGCCAACATCAAGTATGGCGCGGCGAACGAGCAAGACGTCACGGCGATACGCAAGCTCGTGAACGTGCTCTATGACGGCAAGGTCGAGGAGTTGAACGAGTTCGACTCGGACGACTACGACATCTTCATCAACCTGCCGTAGGACGGCCGACTGCCAGTGA
>CAZVCQ010000523.1:0-2409 GCA_964626085.1 uncultured bacterium | reverse complement strand
TAGAAGAGGCATTCTCACCACCAAGAGACGAAGCCACAAAGGCACCAAGAGGTCCCGATGATGAGCGATGGAGCCGTGCCTGACTCGACCCCTAAGTCCTTGACCCCAATCGGAGGATAGCAATGGCCGACATCAGACCGTTCCGCGGCTGGCACTACAACCCGGCAAAGGTCCGCGACCTGTCCCAGGTAATCACCCAGCCCTACGACAAGATACCCAAGGAGCTGCAGCAGACCTACATCGCGCGCCACCCGAACAGCTTTGTGAATCTGATTCTACCCGCGGCGCCCGACCCCTATACCTACTCGGCCACGACCTTCAGACTGTGGTCTTCGCAACTCGTGCTCATCCGCGACCCCCATCCCGCAATCTACGTCCTCCACCAGGACTTCGACGTCGGCGGCCAGAAGAAGACGCGCAAGTCATTTGTCGCGGCCATCAGGGCCGATGAGTTCGAGAAGGGCACGGTGCTTCCGCACGAACGGACCCTGTCCAAGCCCAAGGCCGACCGCTTGAACCTGCTGCGCGCCACCCGGATGGACTACGAACAGATATTCATGCTCTACGACGACCCGAGCGGCATGATCGAGAGGGCACTGACCCCAACCGGCGAACCAGTGATAAAGGCGACCGACGACTATGGGGTTACCCAGAAGGTGTGGCCCATCACCGACCCGGCGAAACTCGCGGTAGTGCGCCGGGAGCTCGCCGACAAGGTGATGCTGATTGCCGACGGCCACCACCGCTATGAGACCGCGCTCAGCTTCCGCCAGGAGATGGAGCGGGCCGGCAAGGTGCCGGACGACGCGGCCCTCCGGTTCAAGTCCACGGCATTCGTGAACATCTCCGACCCGGGCCTGGTGATTCTGCCCACGCACCGGCTCATCTACGGTCTCAGCGGCCCCAAGTGGAACGATATCGTGGCGACAATAGGCAAGTGGTTCGAGACCAGGCCGATCAAGGACGCTGAGGTCGAGGCCGAGTTGGCAAAAGCCGGGGCCGACCACGTCTTTGTGCTCCACGTCGGCAAGAACAGGTCCTGGGTACTCCGTCTCACCGACAAGGCCGCGGTCGAGCAGCTCATCAAGGACCACAGTGCGGACTACCGCGACCTCGACGTGGCCATCCTCCACTCACTGCTCATCGAAAACCTGCTGGGCATCAAGGTGGCGGACATCGAGGACCACGTCGCGTACGAACGCAACCTGGCCGAGACGTTGGCCAAGGTGGACTCGTTCAAGTACCAGGCTGCGCTGATTCTGAACCCGACCCGGGCCGACCAGGTGCAGAAAGTCGCTGCCCACGGCGAGCGGATGCCCCAGAAGTCGACCGACTTCTATCCCAAGTTCGTGTCCGGGCTGGTGTCCATGGATATCGGCGACAACGAGCGACTCTAGGCCGCGGGACGGATCGTGTCCCAGGCATCTCACGAAAGAAAGGAACTGACATGAAACGTCACACCGCTGTAGCGTTCCTGGCAGGACTGCTGCTCGCCTCCGTGGCGGTTGCGGCCCCGCCAATAAACGGTGGGTTCGCCTGCTTCGGCCCCACGGTCGGGATTGTCAACTTCGATGGCCTGACCAAAGCGTTCAAGGACGGCGGCGTTGAGTTCAAGGACGAGTTGAATTCGCTCCAGTGGGGATTCGGCGGAGCCGGGTTCGCCCTGATTGACCGGATTGTCATCGGCGGTTCCGGCTGGGGCAGTTCCCAGACCGTCGGCTCCGAAAGCCTGCGCGCGACGGTTGAAATCGCGGGCGGCGAGTTCGACCTCGGCTACCAGATCTTCTCAATGAAGCATCTCCTGATCGCGCCGGTTCTCGGCATCGGCGGCGGCGGATACACGATCGAACTGCAGAAACTGTCCGAGGCACCGCTGACGTTCGGCCAGTTGCTGGAGAGCCCTGGCCGGACCAGCAAGGTCTCGTTCTCGGGCCTCACGCTCTCCCCGCAGTTGATGATCACCGTTCCCATCAGCTTTGTCGGGGTGCAGTTCCGGGGCGGATACTGCTATACTCCGGCGAATCCGGAATGGGGACTCGAAGGTGGCAGCAGGCTGTCCCCCGGTCCGACCATCAGCAAAGGCATGCCCTTTGCCACGCTCAACGTTGTCTTCGGCGGGTTCCAGGGCGGTAAGCGCCGGCGCGGAGGCAGAAGGTAGCATAGGGCCGCCGAAGTCTGAATGAACAAATCCGCTCTCCGTCCGTTTTTCGCCCCCTGCCCGTCATTCGTCATTCGTCCTTCGTCCTTCGTCATTTCCTGAAGACATGCCGGCAAATCTCTCCGCCGACTACCTCAAGGCCGAGGAACGCTACCGCGCCGCGACCACGAACGAGGAAAAGCTGACCTGCCTCGAAGAGATGTTCACCACCCTCCCCAAGCACAAGGGCACCGAGAAGATGCAGGCCGATA
>CAZVCQ010000522.1:0-2412 GCA_964626085.1 uncultured bacterium | reverse complement strand
GCGAAGAAGACCATCAGCCCGGCGAAGATACCGGACATCATCCGTCGAAACAGAGCTGAGACATCTTCTCCTGCCCCGGGCCCACGCACCGTCACCGCCGCGCTGCCGCCCTGCGCCGCTTCCTGGTACTGCTGCATCAGCCCGGCGACCGCCCGGCTGTCGGGTTCGACGCCCGCGACTCGCGCCGCGCCGCGATAGGTACTCAGGAGCATCTTCGAGCCGGAGAACCCGTCAAGCACCCGCTGCAGCACTGCCTGCACCACTGCCGGCCCGATGGTCTTAACCGGGTCAGCGAGCAGTACGACGTCAGCCCGGCCCGCGCTGTCGGTCACGGCGGAGCTGAACCCGGCCGGGATGATCACCGCCACGTCCGCCTGCCGCCGGTCGAGCGCAAAGCGGGCGAGCGCTGTGTCCGCGACTTCGGTGCAGTACATGACCTCCCGCAGTTGGAGGCTCGTGAGCAGATTGACGACCACGCGGCCGAGCTGGGTCTGGCCCGCGTCCTGGTCAACCACCACGGTGCGCACCGGTGCCATGCCCGGCCCCTTCCCGGTATCCCTCACCCGGCTGCCGAATGCGAAGAAGAACAGGGACGTTACCAGCAGAGGCACAAGCACGGCCACGCCGATGAAGAACCGACTGCGCAACGACCCGCGCAGGTCTTTTGCGGCAATGTGGATTTCGGTCACAGGCTAATCGCGCAACGCTCGCCCGGTCAGCGACAGGAATACGGTTTCGAGGTTCGGCTCGTGGATTTCCACGGAACTGATGCGAAACCCGAGCTGGGCGGCCTGCTCGAACAACCGCGGCACGACCGCGTCGGAATCCCCGACCAGCGCCGCGACCCGGCCCTGCTCGACCGTTGCCTGGGAAACGCCGACGACCGCGCGGCAGGCCTCGGCCGCTTTGTCCGGTTCGCCGGTTACTACCAGTTCCACCCGCGTCTGCTCGCCGACCAGGCGCACCAGCTCGTCGCGGGTGCCGCAGGCGATAATCTTACCCTTGTCCATGATGGCGATACGGTCCGAAAGCTCCTCCGCCTCCTCCATGTAGTGTGTGGTGTAGAGCACGCTCATCCCCTGCCGGTTCAGCTCCTTCACGTAGTCGAGGATGTGGCGGCGGCTCTGCGGGTCGATGCCGACCGTGGGCTCGTCCATTATCACCACCTCGGGCGTGTGCAGCAAAGCGGCCGCTATGTTCACCCGGCGCTTCATCCCGCCCGAATAAGTCCCGACGCGTCCCTTCTGCCGGTCGACAAGTCCGATCGCCTTCAGCATCTCATCTACCCGGCGTTCGAGGTCATGGCCGGAAAGCCCGTACATCCGACCCCAGAACACCAGATTCTCGCGGGCGGACATGTCGTTGTACAGGGCGATTTCCTGCGGCACCACGCCCAGGCTTCGGCGGGCGGCCATGCCCTCCTTGGTCACCGAATGGCCCATCACACTCGCCTCGCCCGAGTCCGGCTGAAGCAAGCCCGAGATGATCGATATGGCGGTGCTCTTGCCCGCGCCGTTCGGCCCAAGCAGGCTGAACACCTCGCCCCGACGTACCTCGAAACTGATGCCGCCCACAGCGACCACCTCGCGGAAGGCCTTGGTCAGGTCACGGACCTCGATTGCATTGTCAGGCATAGGCGAGCATAATAGTCTGCGGTGCCCGAAAGTCCAGCCGCGGTCCTACCCGCCCGCGCGGGCTGACCCGTCCCGCCTAAGCAGGCAGAAGCCGGCCCCTACCGCTGGATGACGACATTGTGGACAGTGACCGCTGACCGCTCGAGGTTCAGGCGCACAAGCGGGCCGACTGCGCCGTAGTTCTCACCGACCACGCGACTGCTTCGGCCACAACTTCATCCGCAAGCACAGCCGGCTGATTCTCGACGCCCGCAACGCCATCAAACGCCGCGGCTCGAAGAAGCTCTGGACCCTCGGCAACCGCCCGGTCAAACGCTAGGCGCGGCGAACCGCTGACCACGCTCCGCTGTCGGCACCCGCAGACTGGCAACAGCAAGCTGGTCACTGCGGTGCTCAGAACGCCGGTCAAGGCTCCCCTGAAGGCGCCCGTCAAAGCGGCGGTAAAGGCGTCCGACAAGGCGTACTTGAGGGCTCACTAATGGGCGCCGGCCAGAGCTTGCTACACCGCATAGCGCTCCTCTTCGGCCAGAGCTCAGAACGCCGCTTCTCACACCGCTCGCGTTAGAGTTCTCCTGGAGACCAAGGACTAAGGACTCTTGGACGTTGCCGACATGGCTAGTCCGAAGGCTTCCTCCGACGCCTCTTCGGGAGCCAACTCGACTGCGGGGGGGGGGGGGGGGGGTTCCCCCTCCCCCCCCACCCGTTTACATTAACCGATCCCCGTTCGAAAAAAACCCCCGTGTCACACCCCCCCCCCCCCGGATTTGGGGAAAAAGCC
>CAZVCQ010000521.1:0-2414 GCA_964626085.1 uncultured bacterium | reverse complement strand
GTCACCGTCAACGAACAGGCCGACGTGGCGATGGAGTACGGCGACTACGAGAGTGGTGCCAACGGCTGCTACACCTGGACCACACCCAACTTCACATGTGCCACTCGTTTCCCCGGCCCTTGTCCGGTCAGCAAGTATGCGATCGCTCTCTCGGGTTACTCAACTGACCCGGGTGGCCCGTACCCCTGCACCGTCAAGGTGCGCCTCAACGACGGGACAGACGGTATGCCGGGGACAGCGGTCTACACAGAGCCGATGCAGCTCTACAGCGCCGGCTATCCCAACGACTACACAAACTACATCGTGCTCGACCCGCCGGCAGTCGTGACATCGGACAGTTTCTTTCTCACCTGGAAGCCGCAGGTCGTCGCCAACCCGTTCCCGACCTTTGACTGGGATGATCCGCCCTACCAGGTCGGCAATGACTTCAGCACGGACCCCGGTTCCGAAGTCTTCCATCCGTTCGTCATCGGGCCCGAAACCGACGCGAACGGCGACCTGGGCCACGGTGCCTTCTACAGCGGCTACCTGCACGACGTGGCAGTCGGGAGCATCGACGTGCCGCCGCCGGTGATTGACTCCGGCGAGAGCTTCACTCCGGAGGTCACGTTCACGAACGCCGGCCTGAAGAGCCGACCCAGCTCCGCGATCGAGTTCTGGATCACCGACACCAGTGGTGCCAGGGTCACCGAGGCCACCGGCACCGTGCCCGGGATGAATCCGGGTGAGTCGTACGCGATGACCTTCCCGCCCGAGCTCCTGCTGTTGCCGACCGACTACATGGACTCCGCTACCATCCTCTGCTCGGCGCACGACGCCAACCCGGAAAACGACGTGATGGAACAGGCGTTGTTCGTGCGGTACTACGACGTCATGACGCAGATAGCGCGTCCGATGGCGTACGAGGTTCCGGGGCTCGTCCCGGTTTCGGTCAGGCTGACCAACAAGGGCAACGTGCCCGCGGTGGTGGAATCCGTTTACGTGATGATATCCGACGGGTACAACTCCCACTCGGAAAACGTTCCGCTGGCCCCCGGCGAGTCCAGGCTCGTATTCATGCCGGTTCCCTGGGTGTGTCCTGCGGGCGGCTCATTCACGTGCAATGCGTGGATCACCTGCACTCCCGACATGTACCATCCGAGCGATACGGCGATGGTTATCATCAAGTCGGGCATACCGGGCTGGGCGGAGATGACGCCGCTGCCGGCGCCGCCTACCGGCAAGCCGATCAAGTACGGTGGCTGCATGGCCTACGATGCGGGTACGGCTCAGATTTTCGCATCGAAGGGTAACAAGACGGGTGACTTCTATGCCTACGAACCGGAGGCTGGCACCTGGGCGAACAAGACGGGTATCCCGCTGGGCGCCGAAGGCAAGCAGGCCTACAAGGGCTCGGTGATTTGCTCGGACGGCAACGGCAAGCTCTACCTGACCAAGGGTAACAACACGGTCGGGTTCTGGGGCTACGATGCCACGACGAACGCCTGGACCCAGTTGACCAACGTCCCCTACGGTGGTTCGGGCAAGAAGGTGAAGCAGGGTGCCGGGCTGGCCTGGGCCTCTTCGGCCAGGTTCGGGCACGAATGCGTGTACCTGCTCAAGGGCTACCGGAACGAGTTCATGCGGTATGACCCGGAGACCAACACATGGCATACACTGATAGATGCACCGATCGGCAATTCCCGCCACGTGAAGTGGAATGACGGCTCCTGGCTGGTTGCGGATGCGGATGCCGGCAATATGCTGTATGCCTTCAAGTCGAAGTATCACGAGTTCTACGCCTTCGACACCGACGCGGACACCTGGGGTCCTGCGTTGACCCCGATGCCGATACCTGGCAGCGCGGGCAACAAGAAAGCCAAGAGCGGCTCTTGTGCGGCGTGGTATAACGGAAAGATCTACGCGTTCAAGGGCGGCAACACGGTCGAGTTCTGGCGGTACTGGCCGCTGGGCGACTCCTGGCAGAAGCAGGATGACATCCCGCTCTGGGGTATGACCGGCAGCCGCAAGAAGGTGAAGGCCGGCGCGGCCATGGCCGGATTCCCCGGCATGGGCATCTTTGCCTTCAAGGGCAACAAGACGCTTGACTTCTGGCACTACACGCCGTACAACGTGGTGGCCGGGGCTCAGCCGAGCCGCGACGGCATTACTGCCGTCAGCACGGAGATCGGGGCGCCGTCGTTTGCGATCGCTCCGAATCCTCTGGCCGGCGGGTTTGCGACGGTGCGGTACAGTCTGCCGAGGGCCGGATTGGCCACGCTCAACGTGTTCGACGTGACGGGCCGGACGGTGCTGACGCAGACGATGGCTGCGGGTCGGACCGGGACTGCCAGTCTGGACCTGCGGAAGCTCGAAGCGGGCGTGTACCTGGTGAAGGTAACGACCGAGGGCTTCAGCACAACGCAGAAGCTGGT
>CAZVCQ010000520.1:0-2418 GCA_964626085.1 uncultured bacterium | reverse complement strand
TGAAGCGTCACAGCCAGCCTGAGGGGACGGGGGCAACTATTCGGGAGTTCCGAATAGTTCAAACCCAGGGCGGGCGCGAGGTCGCTCGGTCCACGGGTGACTTAAGGAAACGATGAAGGAGGCAACAGAATGACTCTGCGCCGGTTCGCCGCGGGACTGGAGACGATTCCCGCGACTACTGCATGGTACCTGGCCGACCTGGGAAAGGCGCAGGGCCGTCAGGAGCTGTTCACGCGCCAGTCTCCGCAGCGGCTCAAGGTTCTGCGCGAACATGCGCTGATTGAGAGTGCCGTGTCATCAAACCGCATCGAAGGCGTCACTATCGCCCCGGCCCGAGTGCGACCGGTTGTTGTCGGGCGCTCGCTGCTGCGGGACCACGATGAAGAGGAGGTTCGCGGCTACCGAGACGCGCTGAAGGAGATACACGACCGTGCCGGCCGCCTCGCGGTCACCGAAGCGGCCATAAAGCACCTTCACCGTCTGGCCCGAGGCGGCATCTGGGACGCCGGCAAGTACCGGACCAAGCCCTGCGATATAATCCAGCGCTACGCAGACGGGCGTCAGCGCGTTCGGTTCCGCGCAGTGGCACCGGACAAGATCGCGGCCGGCATCAGGGAAACGGTCGGCCTTTGGCAGGACCTGCAGCGTGAACGCACGGTTCACCCGGCCATCGCCATGGCGGGATTCAACCTTGACTTCCTTTGCGTCCACCCGTTCCGCGACGGCAACGGTCGCGTCTCCCGCCTGCTGCTCCTACTCCAGTGCTATCACCTTGGATACGACGTGGGGCGCTACATCAGTCTTGAAAGAACGATTGAGCAAAACAAGGAACGCTACTACGAGACGCTGGAGTTGAGTTCCGAGGGCTGGCATCAAGGCAAGCATAACCCTTGGCACTACGTTAACTTCGTGCTCTACACGCTGAAGACTGCCTATCGGGAATTCGAGGAGCGACTCGGTCAGGTCCACTCGCCGCGCGGTGCCAAGCGGGAACTCGTCCTGCGGGCCGTACGCGCTCAATCCGGAGAGTTCCGCCTCGTGGACATTGAGCGGGCCTGCCCCGGAGTCGGGCGCGAGTGGATTCGGCTGCTCCTGGCCGAACTGAAGAAGGCCGGAGAAGCAACCTGCCGAGGCCGCGGCCCGGCGGCCCGCTGGCAGCAAGTCCGGAGTAAGCGTACTACCCTCAAGTGAGCGTACTAGTAAGCGTAGTAACGTAGGAATGGTGAATAGTGAATGGTGAATAGTGAAAGAGGAGTGCGGGATGCCTGAGAGCAAGCGGGACCTGACCGAACGGACGTTTGCCTTCGGTGTCCGGATTGTCGCGCTCTGCCGGACTCTGGACCGGCGTGATTCAACGTGTCGGATTCTGGCCGGCCAACTTCTGCGCTCCGGAACCTCGGTCGGTGCGAACATCGAAGAGGCCCAGGCGAGCCAGAGCCGCGCCGACTTCACGTCCAAGTGCTCGATTGCCTGCAAAGAAGCGCGGGAGACGCACTACTGGCTCAGGCTGCTGTCGGCATCGGGTATCGTAGCAGCCAAGGACATCGATGACCTTTTGGATGAGTGCAATCAGGTCATAGCGATCCTCACGGCGATAGTCAAGAAGGTGAAGCAGGGCACGAAGTGATTGTCTGTCTTCACCATTCACCTTTCCCAATTCACCTTTTCCTCCCACACTCTTCTCCCTTCTCAATTCACCATTTCCGCATTCGGAGGTGCCCTTAGTGGCCGTCCTCTTTCACCCTTCTCTATTCACACTTCGCTCTTTCCTGAGGAACTGACCATGCCGAGCGAGTGGCGTACCACGACCCTTGGGAACGCTCCGCTTGAGATCATCGACGGAGACAGAGGGAGAAGCTATCCGAGTCAAACCGAGTTCTCCTCCGTAGGTCAGTGCCTGTTCCTGAATGCCGGGAATGTCACGACCCACGGGTTCGACTTCTCGGAGCGCGCGTTCATCACGCGAGAGAAGGACGCTCAATTGCGCAAGGGGAAGTTGGTTCGGGACGATGTGGTTCTCATGACAAGGGGAACCGTCGGAAACGCGGCGTACTTCGACGACTCCGTCCCTTTTGATCACATCAGGATCAACTCTGGCATGGTGATTCTGCGGGCCAAGCCACCCGCTCTGCTCCCTCGCTACCTGTACTTCTTCGCTCGGTCCCCACTTTTCTACGAACAAGTGGCGGCACTCCGCACGGGAAGCGCCCAGCCGCAGCTCCCGATTCGAGATATCATCCGGATTGAGCTTCCTATCCCGCCGCCCGACGCGCAGCACAGCATTGTTCGTATTCTTGGCGCGCTGGACGACAAGATCGAGCTGAACCGGAAGATGAACGAGACGCTGGAGCAGATGGTGCGAGCCATCTTCAAGTCCTGGTTCGTGGACTTCCTGCCTGTGCGGGCGAAGATGGCGGC
>CAZVCQ010000519.1:0-2427 GCA_964626085.1 uncultured bacterium | reverse complement strand
CGACCAGCACCTGGCCCTCGCAGTCTTCCGGAATAACGGCCGCGGTTACAACCACGTCCGGCTTGTCGACAATCATCCGGATGACACCCCGGACCTCGCCGCCCACGCCGAAGATGCCCTGCACGAAACTCGCCTCGGTTTCGACCACCACTCCCTCGCGCGGAATCACCTCGCTGACTGTGCCCTCGATGTAAGCGTCAACCTGCACCGGCTCCGGCGGCTCGCGCAGGATCACCTGACCGGTAATCGAGGAGACGTTCTCCACCGTGCCGGCAACCGGCGACTTCACCTCAGACTTGAAGAGACCGAAGAAACCCTTGGACAGGGCCATCACCTCGCCCTTGGCCACGGCGTCGCCTGCCTTCTTCATCATCATGCTCGGCACGTCCTCGGGCGGGACCCCGAGCAGGCCGGCAACGTTGACCGTCTGTACGTTCCCGGGCAGGGCGGTGCGGGCGACGATGTCGTCGCCTTTCACCTTGTGGCCTTTGTCAACCAGGGTTTCGCCGGGCAACGGCAGCCGGCGTTGCTTCTTGACCAACGTTCGGGCAGTCACTTTCAAACCGGGCGTATATGCGTGTGCCATAGGCAAACCAAGGATATTCAAACCGCAGGCGAAGTCAAGCAGCCGGCCCTCTGAGCTCACAGCTTACAGCATACGGCTGACAGCCTCTGAACTTGAGCCTTCGGCGCTTCCCTTCTCCCATTTGTCCTTCTCCCTATTGCCTTGTCCTTTTGACCTACGACTTTGTCCTTCTGCCTTTCACCCTGGTATCCGGCGGTTCGTAGTCCACCGCTATGGCCGCTTGTTGCCCAGCTCGCGCGCCAGCGTGCAGACACGCTGCATCGCGCCCGGTGGTCCCAATCCTGCCGCGACACCGGCCAAACCCGCAAGCTGCCGCCGACGCTCCTCCGAATCCAGCATCAGTGGTGCCAGTGTCCGAACCAGTACCTCCGGCTGAGGATCGAGCATTTCCGGCACGAGCCGCGTCCCGCTCAGGACGTTTGGCAGGGCGAAGTGAGGAATTCGGACCAGCGCACGCGCGAGCACGCGCGATAGCCATGGTAGATGGTAGCAGACTACCATCGGTACGCCGAGGAGTGCCAACTCAGCGGTCACCGTGCCGGAGACCGCACAGGCACAGTCAGCATAGCGCATCACGTCGTAACGGTTCTCCCGAATGACCACAATTCCATCTCCCGTCTCCTGGCTTCCAGCTCCAGGCTCTGGGCTTCGGACTCCTGACTTCGGACTTGCCTCCAGGGCAACCATCACGCCTCGCACAGCGGGAGTCCGCCGGGATAGTTGCTCGAAAACGACCCGGAAGAGCGGCTCGTGGTACGCGGTCTCCGCCGGCCTCGATCCGGGCAGGAAGACGACATAGCGCTCACTCGGACCAAACCCGAGTTTCTCCAGGGTCTGTGCCCGGCTCAGCCGGGAAACCGCACCCTCCAGAAACGGATACCCGAAGTACCTCGCGTCCACGCCGGACCGACGCAGCATCTCCTCCTCGAAGCGGAACAGACACACAACCTCGTCCGCTGCCCTCCTCAATCGTCTCTTGCGCCACCCGCCCCACGCCCAGACCTGCGGCGGCCCAAGATACAGCACCGGCACTCCGCGTCGCCGCAGCCGCCGACCCAACGGAAGATGCAAACCCGAGAAGGAAACCAGCACCGCCACGTCCGGGTCGAGCTTCACTGCCGACGTCTCGGCCCGGCACATCACGCCGCGCAGCCTCGGGCCGGTCCGCAGCCCCTCCCCGAACCCGAACACTGGCCCAAGCTCAGCCGTGCCCTGCAGACTGATGACCTCGCACGCCGGGTCCAGCCTGGCCATCTCCAGCCTGAACTGGTCGAGCATCGCCCGGCCCGACGCCTCACCGGCCGACACTGCAATTCTCACAGGCCGAAGCCTACAATCCACGGTCTTACCAGTCAACCCAACACAGCCGGCAGCGACCGATGCTACCTGACCTGGACTCCAGTACGAGTGCTTCCGCGCACTTGACTTGTCCGGCCGGGACACGTAACATGACCGCGATGGCACCCATGCCCGGCGGCGAGAGCGACGATGCAGGACATGTATCGCAGCATCCACCGGCTTTCGCCTCACAAGAACTCCTGGTGGGTCAAGGACGATGAGTACGTGGTTGCATTTGATGTGATACCTGGATACGACGTGATCGAGGCGTACCCGGTGAAGTCCTGGCTTCCCGCCGGCATCAAACGCATCTACGCGCTCAGGCGTACCTCCCTGATGACTCGGCCATCAACCACTGGCCGCTGACTGGAGCCTCCAGCAACTGATAATCACCCGTACGCAAGTGACCGTCCTGAGCCCAGGCTGACACGGGTGGTAGCAGCCATCTGTCTCCCTAAACCCGACATTGAGTCACAGGATCGACTGGATTTCGCGCCCGACGG
>CAZVCQ010000518.1:0-2434 GCA_964626085.1 uncultured bacterium | reverse complement strand
GCGCTCATCGACGTCGACGAAGCCGACGTGGTGTCGGTGGCGCTCGGACAACCGGCCAGGGTCTTTGTCGACGCCTTGCCTGACACGTCGTTTGCCGGCCACGTTACCAACATCGCCTACATGCCGACCCAGAACGTGCTAAGTGCGACCCAGCAGACCACGACGTTCGAAGTCGAGGTCACGCTCGACAGCACCGAACCGGCGCTGCGTCCGGGGATGAACGTCCGCGCCGAAATCACGACCGCCGAACTCGACAGCGTTCTTGTCATCCCGGTGCAGGCCTCCGGCCGCCGGGAAGTCAAAGGCAAGGAAACCGAGACCGTGTTCCTCATCAAAGACGGCAAGGCCGTACTGACGCCCATCCGTACCGGCAAGACGAGCGACACCGAAATCCAGGTAGTCGAGGGTCTGAAACCGGGCGACGAAGTCGTCACCGGCCCCTACAAAAAACTCTCCAAGCTGGAAGACGGTCGACGCGTGACGGGCAAGCCGACCAAAGACAGCATGCCCGACTGAAGGAAAGTACAAAGGACAAAGTGGAAAGTCCAAAGTCCGGACTTTGTCATTTCCCCTTACCACTTCGTCCTTTCCTCTCATGCTGATCCGTACCGACAACATCACCAAGTCCTACGGCACCGGCGCGATCGAAGTACTCGCGCTGAACGGCGTCACGCTGGAAATAAACAAGGGCGAATACCTGGCGCTGATGGGCCCGTCCGGCTCGGGCAAGTCCACCCTGATGCACTTGCTCGGCTGCCTCGACACGCCGACCTCGGGCCATTACTGGTTCAACGACCGCGACATCTCGACTTTGGACGACATTGAACTCGCCCACCTGCGAAACCGGGAAATCGGGTTCGTCTTCCAGACTTTCAACCTGCTGCCGCGGCTTTCAGCCCAGTCCAACGTCCAGCTCCCGATGCTGTACGCCGGCGTATCGGTCCGCGAGCGCAAGGAACGCGCCGCCGAACTGCTCGAGAGGGTCGGACTCAAAGACCGAATGGCCCACAATCCCAATGAGCTTTCCGGTGGCGAGACGCAGCGCGTGGCCATCGCCCGTGCCCTTGCCAATCGGCCCTCGGTCGTGCTCGCCGACGAGCCGACCGGCAACCTCGACTCCAAGACCGGGGTCGAAATCATGCGCCTGTTCAGTTCCCTTGCCGAGCAGGGAAACACCATCATCCTCGTTACCCACGACCAGGCCGTAGCCGGCCACGCGCGCCGCATCGTCCACCTCGCCGATGGCAAGATAGTGTCATGACCAGAGCAAGTACAAAGGACAAAGGGGAAAATCCCAAGTCCGGACTTCGTCATTTCCACTTTCCCCTTGCCTGTTTTGTCCTTTGTCCCGACTACTTCGTCCTTTCCTCCTGCCATGCGTCTGATTGAACTCCTCCGCCTCTCGCTCGAGACCTTCCGCACCCATCGGATGCGCTCGTTTCTGACCGCGCTGGGCATCATCATCGGCGTGATGACGGTCATTGCCATCGTCTCCCTCATCCAGGGCATGAACTACGAAGTCGAGAAACAGATATCCTCGCTCGGCTCCAATACCATCTTTGTCCAGAAGTTCGCCTTCGGCATGGGCCGCGTCGACTGGGACGAAATCAACAAGCGACCGAACCTGACCATGGAGGATGCACTGGCCATCAGCGAGTTGCCGACCATCGACAAGGTCGCGCCCTCGCGCAGCCGGAGCATCAACAAGATCACCTGGCGCGGCAACAAAGTGACGAATGTTGATGTGAGCGGCTCGACGCCGGCGCTTTCGACCGTCGGCAACTACGCGGTCGAGACCGGCCGGTTCATCAACTCCGACGACAGCCTGCGCCGCCACTCAGTCTGCGTCATCGGCGGCTACATCGTCGACAACCTCTTCCCCTACGAAACCCCGCTCGGCAAACGGCTGGTGCTGGACGGCAAGAGCTACATCATCGTCGGCGTGCTTGCCCGCAAGGGCAGCTTCCTCGGCCAGAGCCAGGACAACACCATCATCGTGCCGATAACCACCTTCGAAAAGGACTTCGCCCCCGGGCGCGGGATCGGCGAGCTGATGTATAGCATCGGCGTGATGGCGATGCCCAAGAAAGGCGCAGCGCTGGAGCAGGCGATAGACGAGATTCGCGAACTGATGCGCCGTCGCCACCGGCTCGGATACGACAAGCCCGACGACTTCGGCATCAGCACCCAGGACACCATCCGTGATATCTACCGTAACATCACGCGGGTAGCATACATAGTGATGATCGCCGTCGCCGCGATCTCACTCCTCGTCGGCGGTATCGGCATCATGAACATCATGCTCGTAGCGGTCGCCGAGCGTACCCGCGAAATCGGCCTGCGCAAAGCCCTGGGTGCTACCAACCAGGATGTGCTCTGGCAATTCCTGCTCGAGGCGGTGATGCTCTCGCTTGTCGGCGGGGCCATCGGCGTC
>CAZVCQ010000517.1:0-2438 GCA_964626085.1 uncultured bacterium | reverse complement strand
GGGCGAGAAGCTCGAGGACGCACTTGCCGTGCTGACCAAGCGCGAGGAGAAGGTGCTGCGGCTCAGGTTCGGGCTCGGCGATGGCTGTCCGAGAACGCTGGAAGAGGTCGGCCAGATATTCAACATCACCCGCGAGCGCGTCCGGCAAATCGAGGCCAAGGCACTCAAGAAGCTGCGTCATCCGGTCAGACTAAGGAGGTTTGAGCCGCTGCGCGACCTGCTGCAATGAGCCGAATCGGAATCGTATCGGACACGCACGACCGGCTGGACAAGGTGCGGGTGGCCGTGGACTTGTTCAACCGGCTCAAGCCGGACCGCGTGGTACACTGTGGCGATGTGGTTGCGCAATTCGTGCTCAAGGAGATGAGTATCCTGACCATGCCGGTAGTTGCGGTCTACGGCAACTGCGATGGCGACCGCGCGGCTCTGCGGGAGCGAGCGGACGAACTGGGTTTCGCCCTGCACGACGGCCCGTTCGGCTTTGATCTGGGCGGGAAGCGCATCGTTGTTTCCCACAAGCCGCTGAGTCCGGCACCGGACTGCGATTTCTACCTGCACGGCCACACGCACAAGTTGCGGCATGAGGGTGGACGACCGGTCATCGTCAATCCGGGCGAAGTCTGCGGCTGGCTCTCGGGCCGCGCCACGGCCGCGATGCTTGACACCGACACCGCCGAGGTTGAGTTCTTTGATTTGTAGGTGGAGGAGTTGAGCCTGCGACCGGGCGAGGTCCCTGCTGGCGGCATCGCCCCAGGCTTGTACGTTGTTTCGACACCGATCGGCAATCTCGGTGACATGACCCATCGAGCGGTCGATGTTCTGAAGTCGGTTGACCTGATTGCCTGCGAGGATACCAGGCACAGCGGCCTGTTGCTTCAGCATTTCCATATCCGGAACCGGCTGACTTCCTACCACGAGTACAACAAAGTTGGCCGGACCCCAGAACTGATTGAGCAGTTGCGGCAGGGCAGACGCATCGCAGTCATCACTGATGCCGGGACGCCCGGTATCTCAGACCCTGGATTCTACCTGATCAGAGCTGCGGTCCGGGCCGGGGTGGCGGTCTTCCCGGTGCCCGGAGCTTCGGCGTTGCTTGCCGGCCTGGTAATCTCGGGCCTGCCTTCGGACCGCTTCGCGTTCGAGGGGTTTCTGCCCAAGCGCGACGGTCGGCGGCGCAAGCGTCTTGCCGCGCTCAAGGGTGAAGAACGAACTACCGTTTACTGCGAGTCGGCCCGGCGCGTGAAGCGTCTGCTTGAGGAGATGCTTGAACTCTGGGGCGACCGGGACGTGGTGGTCTGCCGGGAGCTGACCAAGCGGTTTGAGGAGGTCCTGCGCGGCAAGGTGACCGACGTGCTGACGCAGATCGGCGGGCGGGAATTGAAGGGAGAAACCGTGGTCGTGGTCTCTGGTGCCGGGGAAGAGGAAGATGAAGGAAGCGACGAAACAGCACGGACGTAGGTTGTTTGCGCCGCTCGTGAGCCTGCTGGCGACGATGCGCGTGTCGCCGACAACCGTGACATTGCTCGGATTGCCATTGAGCATCGCGGCCGGGTACTTCTTCGCGACCGGCTGGTTCAGCCTCGGCGGCGCATTCGCGGCGCTAGTCGGGCTCTGCGACACGCTCGACGGCGAACTCTCGCGCCGGACCGGGACGGCCAGCCCGCTGGGCGCGTTCATCGATTCGACCGTTGACCGGCTGAGCGAGTCGTTGGTGCTGGTCGGGCTATACTGGTACTACCGCGATTCCTGGTTCGGCCTGCTGGCGGTGGTTGCGCTCGTCTTCTCGCTCATGGTCAGCTACGTCCGGGCCCGGGCCGAGGGCGTAGGACGAGAGTGCAAGGTCGGGCTGTTTGAGCGGCCGGTGCGAGTGCTGGTGCTTCTGTTCGGTGCGTTCGTGTTGGGCCGCACCTGGATGCCGGTTGCCATCGGCATCATCGCGCTCGGTAGCCTCGTCACCGTTATCCAGCGCATCATCCACGTGCTCGCGCAGCGGAGCTCCGCTTCGTGAGCTCGCGGATCCTGCTGGTCGGTGTGGCGACGTCCGGCCGGCAACGTTGGTCCAAGGCCGATTCGCTCGATGAGCTGGCCGCTTTGACCACGACTGCCGGCGGCGAGGTGGTCGAGCAGTTGATCCAGGTCAGGCCGAAACTCGACCCGGCGACGCTCGTGGGCAAAGGGATGGTCGAGAACCTCCGTTCAACCTGCCGGACCCACCACATCGACCTGCTGATCCTCGATGAGGAATTGACTCCGACCCAGCAGCGCAACCTCGAGGATGCAATCCAAGTCCGGGTGATTGACCGGGCCGCCTTGATTCTCGACATCTTCGCTCTACACGCAAGGACGGCCGAGGCCAAGATCCAGGTCGAACTGGCCCAACTGGAGTACCAGCGGACGAGGCTGACCGGGTTCGGCGTCGAGATGTCGAGGCTCGGCGG
>CAZVCQ010000516.1:0-2438 GCA_964626085.1 uncultured bacterium | reverse complement strand
CGCAGGCCGGTGACCTGTTCGAGTCGATGTTCAAGCGGGCGGTCGGGGTCAAAGACACCTCGTCCGCGCTCGCCGACCACGGCGGGTTCCTCGACCGCGTCGACAGCCTCCTCTTCACCATCCCCGCCTTTTACTATCTTGTCCTCTACCTCCACTAGTTGACTCATACTGTCTCCCTCCTCACTTTGTCATTTCCACTTCGGACTTTTCACTTAGCGCCATGCGCCTGACCGATCCCATCATCCGCGAAGGCCCCCAGCTTCATCTCCACTACGTCGCGTTCGACTCCTTCGGCGTCAAGTCGATGTGCGTCCGGGTCGAAACCCCGGACATCACGGTCACGATCGACCCCGGGGCCGCAGTCGAGGCCAGTTCCTTCCCGCTGCCGATTGAGAAGCGCCAGGCCCTGCTCCACCAATACGCGGAAGCGGTACGCGAGTCCTGCGCCAAATCCCAGGCAATCGTCATCTCCCACTACCATCTCGACCATCTCCATTCCGCGCGCGACATCGACATGTACGGCGGCAAGACCATTCTGGCCCGCGACCCCACTATCATGTCCGTGAAGCAGACCCAAACGGCGAAGCGGTTCCTCAAGACCATCGACGGCCTGCCCAGGGAAACGCTCTGGGCCGACGGTCGCAAGTTCAAGTTCAAGAAGACGGCCATCGAACTCTCGTCCGCGGTCTGGCACGGCGCCCGCGACGCCGAGCCCGGTACCGTGATAATGACCGCGGTCAACCGGGGCAAAGAGAAAGTGCTCATCACATCCGATGTCGGCGGCCCCATCGAGACCGCGACGACCGACCTCATCTGTTCTGCCAAAGCCCAGACCGTAGTCGTCGACGGCTACCCGACCTACCACCTGGGCCAATTCGCCACCGACTACGACCTTGTCCGCAGCATCGTGAACCTGTGTCGAATCCTCGCCGCGCCCGGTCTGAAGACACTCATTGCCGACCATCACCTCTGCCGCGACTATCGCTACCCGGCCTTCTTCAAGCTCGTTTACGACAAGGCGAAGCAGCTCAAGAAACAGTTCGGCACTGCTGCCGAGGTGATGGGCAAGACCAGCGCGGTGCTCGAGGGATACCAGAATTACGGCCCGACCCGCTGGCACAAATGGTTCCCGCTCGAAGCCCCCGACGCCCGAGCCGTGCTCGAACGCGCAGTCGCCGAAGGCAAGCTGGACAAGGACTGGCCGTCGCTCTTCGACCGCTGGGTTACGTAGAAGCCATGTACCAGTGACCAGTTCCCAGTTACCAGTATCCGGAGCTCTGCACTCTGGTTTCTAGCTTCTGACCTCGCCCGCCCGAGCAATCTGTGTAATCTGCGAAATCTGTGGATAGTCCTCTCCGACCCCGGCGGTTCTCTTCTCCGGGTTCTGTGGACGCGGCATGGTTTGACAAACACCTGCCGTTTTACGATAATCGCCCGAAAGGTGGTACGATGAATCGATATGACCTTGGGCGCGAAACGCGCCTCACGATCGACCGACTGCTACTCATTCCCGCGCTGCTGCTTGCGGTGCTGTCACTCCGCTGCCCGTCCAAGGCGACCGTCGCCGGCCGCCCGTCGCTGCCCAAGGCCGACTTCGTCGTGGCGCAAGACGGCTCGACCGACTACGAGGAAATTGGCGAAGCTCTCGACGATGCCGAAGCCGGCGACGTCATCCTCATCAAGCCCGGCATCTACGAGGAGAGCATCGAAATCGACGAAGACGCCGGTCCGTTCACGCTCGTCGGCGCAGATCCGGCCAAGACCGTGATTGACGCGGACGGCGAATACGCCGCGGTCACGCTGAAGAGCAGCGGCAACCGCATTTCCGGCCTGACTATCAAGGGCGGTGAATCCCACGGCCTCTACATCCCCGGCGGCAAGCAGAAGATCGACTACTGCCTCATCATCGAGAATGGCGACCGCGGCATCTACATCAGCACATTGGCCGGCGGCGGCAGCGCGGACATCAACCACTGCACCATCGCCGACAACAAAGTCTCGGGCATCTACTGCACCAATAAAGACGACAAGACGACAATCACCAACTCGATTTTCGCCGACAACAAACGCAGCCTCGTTTACGACGGCGACGGCCTGAACCTGGTCGTCAAATACACCTGTCTCAACAGCGCCGACGACGACTCGGATGAGGCCAAGTCCGGCTCGGACAACATCCGCAAAGACCCGAAGTTCAAGGACCAGGAGAACGGCAACTACAAGCTGAAGACCGGTTCGCCCTGCGAGAAGGCCGCCGAAGACGGCACGAACATGGGCTGCTTCTAGCCCGGCGCAAGACCACTCTCAGAAGCCGGACCCCTGTCCGGCTTCTGCTTTCTCAAGCGGGCGGGGACGTGACCCCGGGAAAACGGGGACTGTACCGCGCAAATGGGGACTGTACCGCGCTGAGTCCGACGCAAGCGCTCCGTGGGACTGTCCCC
>CAZVCQ010000515.1:0-2452 GCA_964626085.1 uncultured bacterium | reverse complement strand
AGGCCAAGACGATTACCGACGAGATGTGCATCGCCGCCGCGCTCGAACTGGCCAAAGTCGCCGAAGACCGCGGCCTGCGCGCGGACTACATCGTCCCGACCATGGACGACTGGGAGGTCTTCCCGCGTGAAGCCACCGCCGTCGGCATGAAGGCCATCGAGCAGGGCGTCGCCCGCATCACCATGACCCGCGACGAACTCCTGAAGAAGTCGACCGCGACCATCAAACAGGCGCGCGAGCTTGTGCAGTCGCTGATGAAGGAAGGCTTCATCCCCGCCCCGCCCGCGTCCTGAAAGACTGAAGACATCAGCGGCCGGCCCATCACGGGCCGGCCGCTTGTTCCGGAGTCTGCTCTACCGGCGGCGAGGGCCGCTCAATGCCCTACCAGCCGCAGTCCATTGATCTGCTGATACCACGCTTCCAGCTCGATGCTCGTCGAGTCGCGCGACAGCACCTTTATTAGCGCGTAGTTGTCCTCCACCTGGCGACAGGCGACGATGAGCGGTACGTGAGACAGACTGCAGATCTGCACCCAGCTGAACGGCTCCCAGACCGGCGACAACCGTGGCTCCTCGGCAAACGGGAGGCTGAACCAGGTTGCGCGCCCGTGCGCATTGTCGGCGACGTGGACGCCCGGGTCGCCAGACACAAGGCTGGGACTCGCCATGAGCATCGGTCCGGCAGAGCCGGCCTCGTAGTCCGTGACGTACGCATCCGCCTGTCCGGCCCAGACCAAGAACGTGTCAATGACGAATACGCGGGGCGGGTCGTACAAGGTCCCGAACGCGAGGGCTGACGTGTCCCCGGTGCTGACCTCGTGCAGCCGAAAAGGCCCGATGTGGCGCGGCACGGTCTTAACGTCCGTCCAAGTATCCCACTTCACCTCGTCGCGTCGCCACCCGCGTACCGTGTAGCGACCCGTGAGGTGCTGTGGGTCGTGAACCATGAACGTATCCCGCGTGCGCCCGACTGAGGTCCACGTCGACTCGCCGACCGGTTCAAAGAACAACTCAAAGCTATCGTACGGGTCAGGCGGCGGAGACTCACAGAACCCGCCGTACTTCTCTTCCTGTGAAAACCACGTCACGACTACGGTTGTATCCGTATCGGCCTGCACACTGACCTCGACCGGCCACGGACGTGATTTCGGTGTTGCCAGCAGCACTCCGACTGCCAGCCAAACAAGCACTCGGACAACCGAACCGGTTCGGCCGCTCTGTCGGAGTCTCTTCAGCATGTCGGTGCGCTCCCTCGGTGTCTCTGCTCAGCGCTGAATCACGAGCTTCTGCGTTGCTGCCGACCGGCCGTCATCCAGCCGTACGACGTAGACTCCGCCGTTCAACCCGCCAAGATCCAGCGGAAGCACGCCGTCACGGCACCCCGCGAAATCGCGGACGAGGATCACCCTACCCCGGATGTCGAAGAGAGAAACTTCTGCCGGGCCTACCTGATTCAAGCTGTATCCCACATGCAGGATGTTGCCGACATGCGGATTCGGAAATGGCTTCAGGCCGATGCCGGAACGGGAGTCAATATTGGCGCGGTCCGTGATGCCCGCGGCATTCACAATCACGACATCCGTGTCATTCGAGTGGTTCGAATCCGCAGGACATGTGATCCACGCCGTGCAGGTTTGGGTGCCTCCCCCATAGAGCCACGGTCGCATGTAGTACGACTTAACAATACCGCGCTCGATCGGGATGACCTGAATGGAGTCCGCGTAGCCGCTCGGCATGATTGTCACGTCGACGCGCACCAGCGCATCAGTGTCACCGACATTACTGAGCCTCACCATTGGCTGCACAGGTCCGAGAACCTCCAACGTGTCCGGCCTCGCTATGTCAATCGCGACGTCCAATGTGCCCAGCGCGACTGAGGCACACAGGCCGGTCGCAAGAACTACGAGCGCAGTCATCTTCTGCATCCTAGCCTCCAGACGCGGGCCCTGCCCGATCCCTTACTCCCGGCAGGTGTTGTGGCCACGCCGGGTCCTCAGTAGCGCGACCGCTTCGATACCACCTGCCGGTCGTCCCTCTTGGGAGCCGCAAGCCCCAGGGACAAGGTGATTGTAGAACCTGCCCATCCGCTGTCAAGGCTCAAAGCCAGCGGGGCGGCCTTCAGGCCACCCCGCTCTTCTTGGTCGTTGGTCCTATTCCCTCGTCTCCGGCACTTCGTAGTTCGGCGCTTCCTTGGTGATGGTCACGTCGTGCGGGTGGCTCTCGCGCAGACCTGCGCCGGTAATCTTCACGAACTTCGCCTTGCGCCGGAACTCAGGTATCGAACCCGCCCCGCAGAATCCCATCGCCGCCCGGATTCCGCCGTCGAGCTGGAAGAGCACCTCCCTGACGCTGCCCCGATAGGGCACGCGGCCGACAATCCCCTCCGGCACCAGCTTGGCCTGCCCTTCCTGGAAGTAGCGGTCGGCCGAGCCCTTCTTCATCGCGTCGAGCGA
>CAZVCQ010000514.1:0-2456 GCA_964626085.1 uncultured bacterium | reverse complement strand
GCGCCGAACTGCGAATCGCGGCCAGCGGGTTCTTGACCTCGTGCGCCATGCCTGCCGCCATCTCGCCCAGGGTCTTCAGCCGCTCAGCCCGGCGCAAGGACTCATTCGCCTTGCGCTGCCGGTCACTCAAGATCCCGGTGACCGCGCCGAATACAAGGTACAGGGGAATCTCGAACACCGCCTCATGAGCCTGACGCGGGAGCATTGCCCGCGTCATCAGCACGTGTGGCAGGAACAGAAGCGAGACAAGAATGGACGTAACCAGCCCGCCACCCAGCCCGAACCTGAAACCGGCGAGGATTATTGGAAGGTAGTAGAGCCGGCGGAAGAGATCGTGCCAGAACGGGTCGTGCGTCGGCGCCGCGTAGTGCCCCGCGGTCAGCACCAAGACAGCAGCGACCGTAGTCCAGAATTCCGGCCGCGTCCAGAGCGGACGGTTCGCGCCGCCCTCACCGTAGTCCACAGTCAGTCCGGGTTCCTTCCGCCCGGACCCGTCGGATGGCTACTTCTCTTCGTCAAGCGAAACCGTCACGCTTACGGTCGCACCGCCCGCACGGTTGTCGAAGCTATAGTAGTATTCTTCTCCCCGCCCGGGAATCTTGAAGCTTACGCTGCCCGAGGTACCCTCGGTCATCGCGCGGTAGCTGAACGGCTGGCCGGCGACCCATTTCTCGTGATTCGCCTCATCCAGCACATAGAACTTCACGCTGCCGCCGGTCGTCGACCAAGTGCCGAACACGCGGGTGCCCTGCTGCAGCGCGAACCCGAATGCCCGCTCCGCGCCCGCCTGCAGGTCGAAGTCGATATCCAGCAGATCGTGCACCTCGGGCGGCGCGACATTGCAGGCAGTGAAACCGAGCAGCAGAGCGGCCGTGACAGGCATCAGGAATCTCACAGGTCCTCCAGTTTGGGTTTGGACTCCAGTCTAGCCTGACGACGCGCCTGGTCAAGATGGTCGCCGCCGCTCGGGAGCCGAAATGCAACCGCCAAGACGCCAAGGTCGCCAAAAGGACGCGGAGCATTTCCGTCCGGACTCAGCTTTGTGTCTTGGTGTCTTGGTGGTGAACTCCTGCTTCGGTTCCCGTCATTGGCTCCAACCTGACGGCAGGTCAACCTCGTAGGCGTCGGTGTAGTCTTGTGTATAGTCGCCCCAATTCGAGCCAAAGTACACGCGCGTGCCGGCACGGTTCACCGTGGCATAGGCCTCGGCAAAGTAGTTCGACTGAGGGCTACGCCCGGTGTAGCACCGGGTCCGGCAGAGCTTGACCACGCGCGGGTCAGCCTTCAGCTCAACCATAAAGAGAAGGTTGTCCATCCAGGAGTGGGTCTGACCCGATGGCGGGTTCTCCGCTCCGTAGGTCGAGATCAGGCACCAGCCCGGTGCCTCCGCGCAGTTGCCGGACATGTGCAGCCCGATGTCGGTGTTCATGCTGAATGGTATTTCGACCAGCGGGGTCTCGGCGCCGGAATCGAGGTCGGCCATGGCAATCCAGTCCGTCGTGTTACTCTGGTACACGATCACGTCCGTGCTGTCCGCGGTGAACGCCATATCCATATGCCCGGATGCTCCGGAAGGCATCTCAACGGTCCGGCTGAAGTCTCGCGGGAAGGCCTGGCAGACGCGGCTCTCGTAGCCGATGACACAGTGGTTTCCGCTCATATCCATCGAGACCCAGTTGATTCCGTCGGGGAAGCTGGTCTTGGCGCCGACGACCGAGTCAAGCTGCCGGTCGTAGCAGACCACTGCCAGCACGTTGAAGACCGAGTCCTCAACCATGAAGCACCAATACCGGCCGTCGAGTGAAGGCTCACCTTCGGTCTTGGTCGAGATGAAGCTGGCGGCCGGATACTCTGCCTTGAAGTCGTGGACAGGCGCAAACGTGTCACCAGTAATGTCGTACTGCCGCAGCTCCGAGCCATACAGGTAGAGAAACAGGTTCGGCGCCGAAGCGTCCCAGCGGGGCTCTGGTTCTTCGCCGAGCCCGAGGTCGTTGAAGTGTTTGAGCATCGCACAACTCGAGCGGTCATATAGATACCACTCGCCGTCCTGCCCGCGCAGGATGACGCGCGTACCGTCGCAGTTCTCGGCATCGGAGCGGGCGTATTCGTTCTCGACCCCCGGTCCGGAGTAGCCGTCAACGGTCTTGTCCGTGATTCGAATCATGGTCGTGCCATACAACGAGTCGGTGAACGGCACGCCCTTTGCCGACAAGGTCGGGGCGGTCGTTCGGCACCCGGCACCAAAGAGCAGTAACACGGCAGCAGCGGTGATCAGTCGCATCGGTTGTCTCCTTCACTCAGTTTAGCCGCCGCCCCAAACCTGTCAACGATGGCAGCACTTGTAAACGCCCGCCGGTCGCCTAACATGATGTCGGTAATGTCCGGACACCATCACCATCACCACCACAACCACGCCCGTCAGGGCCGAAGCTTGATCGTTTCCATCTGCCTGAACC
>CAZVCQ010000513.1:0-2456 GCA_964626085.1 uncultured bacterium | reverse complement strand
ACAGGCGGCCGCGCACGCGCCGCAGCCCTGGCACAGCACCGCCGTCACCTCGGACTTACCGGTCACGGGGTTGAGCCGCACCGCCTCGTACTGACAAATCTCCTCGCACATGCCGCAGCCCGTACACCAACGCGGGTTCACCTCGGCCACGACCGCCTCGGTCGAAAGCTCCTTGTGCGAGATTATCGAGCAGGCGCGCGCCGCGGCCGCGTACGCCTGAGCCACAGTCTCGGGTATCCGGCGCGGGCTGTGCGCCATGCCGGCCATGAACACGCCGCGGGTCGTGAAATCCACCGGCCTGAGTTTCATATGCGCTTCGAGGAAGAAACCGTCCTCGTTGAGCGGGACCTTGAGCAGTTGCCCGATGTCGTGGTTCGACTTCGCCGGGACCACGCCGGCCGACAGCACCAGCAGGTCGGCGTTGATGCCGAGCCGGCGCTGCAGTACCGGGTCGTACACCGACACGTGCAGCCGGCCGTCGGCGCTCGTCACCTCCGGCTTCGTCTCCGGGTCGAATCGGACGAACATCACACCTGCCTCGCGCGCGTCGCGGTACAGCTTCTCCTTGAACCCGTAGGTGCGCATGTCCCGATATAGAACATAGACATTCGCCTTCGGGCTGATGCTCTTCAGTTTGAGCGCGTTCTTCACCGCCTCGGTGCAACAAATGCGCGAACACCATGGATGCTCTTTCTCCCGCGACCCGACACACTGGACCATCACTACGTGCTTGAGAGAAGAGGGATCAAGAGCTCGAGGGGTCGAGGGATCAAGTGAAGGTGAACCGGAGAGGACTTGCTCAAACTCAATCTGGGTAAGGACACGTGGGTCCCTGCCGTAGAGGAATTCGGTCGGCCGGTACTCCTCCGCACCGGTGGCGACGATGAAGACGCCATGTTCGATGACCTCGGATCCGTCCTGGCTCTGTCCTTCGTCCTCCGTCCTTTGTCCTTTCCTCTGGACCGTCGTTTTGTAGTTACCAACGTAGCCCGTGACAGCAGTCAACTCGGCGCCGGTGAAGACCGTCACCAACGGGTGGGCCCGCAGCCGCTGCTCCAGCCGTGCCACGTAGCTGACCAAGTCATCGCCGGTCTCGGTGTATCTCAGGTTGAGCAGGTTGCCGCCCAGTCGGTCACTCTTCTCGACAAGGAAGGTTTCAAATCCCTGGTCGGCAACCGCGATTGCCGAGGTCATCCCGGCCAGCCCGCCGCCGATGACAAGCGCCTTCTGTACGATCGCCTGCGGCGATGACGAGAGCGGACGGAGCAGTCGCGAGTTGGCCACCGCCATCCTAACCAGCTCCTTCGATTTCTCGGTCGCCTCGTCCGGCTCCTGCATGTGGACCCACGAGCACTGATCACGGATGTTGGCCATCGTAAACAAGTACGGGTTCAGGCCGGCCTCGGCCAGCGTTTCCTGGAACAGCGGCTCGTGCGTCCGCGGCGTGCAGGACGCGACAACGACGCGGTTGAGCCTGTGTTCCTCGATAGCGGTACGGATCTTCTGCTGCGTGTCCTGAGAGCAGGTAAAGAGGTTCTCGTCGACAAAAACCACGTTCGGCAGCGTGCGGGCGTACTCCACCACGCTCGGCACCTTCACCACGCCGCCGATGTTGATGCCGCAGTTGCAGATAAACACGCCAATGCGCGGCTCCTCACCCGACACGTCACGGAACGGCGGGTACACCTTGGGCCGGACCAGCGTGTTGCGAGCCGGGGCGAGCAGAACCGCTACTGCGCCGGCCGCGCCGGTCGCCTCAGTCACGGTCTCGGGAATGTCCTTCGGCTCAACCAGCGCGCCGCAGGCGTAGACGCCGGGCCGGTCGGTCAACACCGGTTCGAACCGGTCGGTTTTCACGAACCCTTGGTCGTCGGTGGCTACGCCAATGCGCTTTGCCATCTCAACCGCACGCGGATTAGCCGCGAGCGCGGTCGAGACCACGACCATGTCGTACTCCTCCTCGCGCAACGACCCCGCTTCATCCTCGTACGATATCAGCAGGTCCTCGTCGGTCCCGTCTGGGATTTGTCCTTCGTCCCTTGTCCTTTGTCCCTTCCGTTGGACCGCGCTCACCTTGCATCGCCGGAACTGGATGCCGTACTCGTCCTTGGCCCGGTCGTAGTACTTCTCGAAATCCTTACCAAAGCAACGCATGTCCATGTAATAGACGTGGCAGTCGAGATTGCCCCCGCAATGCTCGCGGGCGATGACGGCTTCCTTGGTCGCGTACATGCAGCAGACGGAAGAGCAATAGTAGTGCTCGGCGTTGCGCGAACCGACGCACTGGATCCAGGCGACCTTCTTCGGCTGCTTCAGGTCGCTCGGCCGCTTCACGTGACCTTCGTACGGCCCGGAGGCAGACAGGATGCGCTCGAACTCTAGGCTCGTCACCACGTTCGGATACCGGCCGTACCCGTAGCCGTATTCGCCGGTCGGCTTGTACTCTTTGAACCCGG
>CAZVCQ010000512.1:0-2467 GCA_964626085.1 uncultured bacterium | reverse complement strand
GAAGCAGCGGCTGATGATGCCGGTCGGGCCTTCCGGCGCGAGATTCAGCGAACGGCGCAGTTCGATCCGGTCCGGCTCGGCGAAGTCGCTCATCCCGGCTTCGAGCGCCGCCGAGAAGAGCAGGCTGGTCCTGGCGGCAGTTGCCGGGAACCGCGACGGGTTGGCCGGCTCAGTATCCGAGCAATTCACCGCGTAGACGATCGGCTTGGTCAGGATGAGCCCGAGTTCGCGGGTAGCGCGGCCCTGTTCCGAACTCAACAAAGGACGTTCGCCCCGGGCCAGCGCTGAGTGGAGCTGTTCAAGAGCCTCAAGCAGGAGTCGCTGTACGGGCGTCTTCGGTTCCTTGCGCACGTGTTCCAGCCGTTTCTCGACAATTGCCAGGTCGGCGATTGCCAGTTCGGCCTCGACGATCGCCGCATCGCGGTCCGGGTCTATAGTGTCGAGCACGTGCGGGATGTTGCCCACGGAGAAGGCGCGCACGATATGGAGAATCATGTCGGCCTCGCGGATGTGGCCGAGGAACTTGTTGCCCAGCCCTTCGCCCGTGCTTGCCCCCTTCACGAGGCCGGCGATGTCCACGAACTCGACGTGTGCCTGTGTTGCTTTCTCCGGTTTGAGTATCTGGGCGATACGGTCCAGTCGTTCGTCGGGAACGAGCACCACGCCGACGTTCTGTTCGATGGTGGTGAACGGGTAGAGGTCGACCTTGGCGTTGCCCGCGGTGAGCAGGTTGAAGAGCGAGGACTTGCCGACGTTGGGCAGACCGACGATCCCGACTTTCATGCCTTGGTTTGCTCCTCAGTCCCGACCGCGGGCAGCGGGTTGAAGCGGCTCATCGCCCGTTCGAGCCCCTGGGTGACGACGGCGATGCAGGCATCGGCGGCGCGAGCAAGGAGTTCGGGCAGCAACACCTCCTGTTCGGTCGGGAAGCGTTCGAGCACGTAGTCGATGCCGTCGCTGCTCCGGGCAGGGGCGTCGATGCCGACACGCAGGCGCGGAAAGTCGCTCCGGCCGAGGTGCGAGGTGATCGAGCCGAGGCCATTGTGCCCGCCGTCCGATCCGGCCGGCCGCAGGCGCAGCCGGCCGAACGGAAGGGCCATATCGTCGCAGACGACCAGCATGTCGTCGAGCCGGCGCGCGACTTGCTTCCGAACTACGATCCCCGATTCGTTCATGTACAAGAGCGGCTTGACCAGCAGCAGTTCGTCGCCCGCGAACTGGCGGCGGGCGACTGACCTATCCGCGAACGTCCGGAACCGGAACCCGAGCCTTGCGGCAAGTGTGTCCACGACCATGAAGCCGACGTTGTGCCGTGTGAAGGCATAGCGCGGGCCCGGGTTCCCGAGTCCGAAGATGGTCACCGGCCTACTTCTTTTCCTTCTTCTTCTCTTCTTTCTTCTCTTCCTTCTTCTCGCCCTTGGCTTCGGCCTTGCCCTTGCCCTTGCCCTTGCCTTCCTCGTCTTCGGCTTCTTCCTCGGTCGGCTTCTTCTCGGTGATGACTTCGGGTTCAGCCGGTCCGGCCTCTGCCGCTGCCGCAGCTTCGGCCGCGGTCGGTTCCTCGGTCAGCTTCCGCGGTGTGAGCACGGCGACGATCGGCGAGTCGAGGGGCAGCGTGTACTCGAGGTCGGTGCGGCCCAGGTCCGAGATGTGGATGCTGTGGCCGATCTTGAGATTGGTGACGTCGATTTCGAAGCGCTCGGGAATCGCGTCAATCGCGGCGCGGACCGGCACCGTCCTCAGGACGTGATCGAGCATGCCGCCCTGCTTGACGCCCTCGGCCGAGCCGCTGACGATGACCGGGACGTTCATGGTGATCTTCTCGCCGGGATGGACCTTCTGGAAATCGACGTGCAGCAGACCGCCGGTCATCGGGTTGCGCTGCAGCGTCTTGATGACGCATATCTGCGCCGGCTGGTCGTTGACCTCGACTTCGACAATCGGGCTGTGGCCCTGGATCTGGTCGAGCAGCCGGTTGAATTCGTGGGTCGACATCGCGAGCATCAGCGACGGCTCGCCGTGCCCGTACATGACCGCCGGCAGCGTTCCGTTGCGGCGGAGCCGGCCGACCTTGCCCTTGCCGATGTCGGTACGTTGGGTTGCTTTAACTGTGTATGCCATATTCTCCTCTACATGAATAGTGAGCTGACCGACTCGCTGCGGTGGGTGCGGAGGATTGTATCCGCGAACAGCGACGCGACGGGCAGCACTCGTATCTTGCGGACTTGTTTCCTGCGGGGCAGCGGAAGCGTGTCGGTGATGATCATCTCATCCAGCGGCGATGCCTGGAGCTTCTTGACCGCGTCGCCGGAAAAGACGCCATGGGTGGTCACGGCCATGACCGACCGGGCACCGTGCTTGAGCAGGGCGCGGGCGGCCAGTATCAACGTCTTGCCGGTGTCGACCATGTCGTCGAATATTATCGCATCCAGCCCCTCAACCTCGCCGACCACGTTCATCACCACCGCCT
>CAZVCQ010000511.1:0-2467 GCA_964626085.1 uncultured bacterium | reverse complement strand
GCGTGACCGTGATAGACGCTGCAGCCGACAGCATCATCGCCGCCGTGATTGTAGGGGAGACCCCGTGTGCCCTCTGCTATGACTCGACCGGCAACAAGGTCTACTGCGCGACCAACGGAGACAGTAGTGTATCCGTGATAGACGGCGCGACCGACAGTGTCATCACCACACTGCCCGCAGGCAGCTCCCCTTTGGTCCTCTGCCACAACCCTCGGAACAACAAGGTCTATTGCGCGAATGAGGGCAGCGACAATGTGACGGTGATTGATGGCGCAACCGACAGCGTCGTCGCGACCGTGGCTGCAGGCCGCTCCCCTTCGATCCTCTGTTACAACCCGACCAACAATAAGGTCTACTGCGCAAACAGTGACTATCGTGGCACTGTTACCGTGATAGACGGAGCGACCGACAGCGCCATCGCGACCGTGACTGCAGGCCAGTACCCCTATGCCCTCTGCTACAACGCGACCAACAACAAGGTCTACTGCGCGAACCACTTTGGCAACGTCGTGACCGTGATAGACGGCGTGACTGACAGCGTCGTTGCGACCGTGGCTGCGGGCCTCTATTCCTACGCTCTCTGCCACAACCCTTGGAACAACAAGGTCTATTGCGCGAACGAGGGCAGCGGCGATGTGACGGTGATTGAGGGCGCAACCGATAGCGTCATCGGCACATTGCCTGCGGGCCGCAACCCGCGTGCCTTCTGCTACAACCCGACCACCAACAGGGTCTACTGCGCGAACTACGTCAGCGGCAACGTGACCGTGATTGATGGGACTACCGACAGCGTCGTCGCGACTATCCGGGTCGGAGCCGGGCCGACTGCCTTTGCGTGGAATCCGGTTCAGAACCGGGTCTATGTCGCCAACTACGGCGGATCGAGCATCTCGGTCCTGCGCGATTCGGGCGGTATCGTTGGCATGGAGGAGAGCTTCAGGCCTCAAGCGACAACCCGCAAGCCGCTGCCGACCATTGTCCGCGGAATCCTGTTCCTGTCTCGATCCCTTGATCCCTCGATCCCTCGTTCTCTTCTCGACATCAGCGGGCGGAAGGTGATGGACCTTCATCCCGGCGCGAATGACGTGCGGGCACTGGCGCCGGGAGTCTACTTCTGCCGTCTGACGGCAGGCTACGCATCGTGCGGAGAGCCGTCTGCCGCAAGCTGCAAGCCGTCAGCCATCACCGTCCGCAAGGTCGTCATCCAGCGCTAGGCTGCGTCATCCTCACCCCGACTCTCTCCTCAATGAAGAGAGGGAGCGCGGAGGCGGGGAGAGGCGTTTGGCGAGGTTGACCACAGCCTCAGATAACTGTAATCTATGCACTCCATGATTTCACGATGTCTGAGGGCTGCCGGCGATGCTGGGGGCGGCGTGGCCGCACTGAAAGACCGGGGACCGAAGACCGAGGACCGGGTGAGCTGGTTCAATGCCGACAGCTTCCTCGACGGCCTCAGACGAGTCAACGTCTTCTGCGGCGGGTTCGGGTCAGGGAAGACCGAGGTGGCGGTCAATTTCTCGTTGCGGATGCGAGAGTTGGGCCGCAGGGTTTCGATTGCCGACCTCGATATCGTCAACCTCTATTTCCGCAGCCGTGAGGTCAGGGAGCAGTTGCGCGGCCAGGGCATCGAGGTTTTGGTGCCGGGCGGCGCGCTGGCGAACGCCGACCTGCCGATCATCGTACCGGAAATCAAAGGAGCTATCGAAGGGCAAAGCTTGAAACCCGAATCTCGAATGACGATTGAAGCCCGAAGCTCGAATGACGGAGGCCGGAGCGGAGCTAACCACCAAGACACCAAGACACCAAGAGGGCGAAGTACTAATTCCGAAGGACAAATGACGATTGAAACCCGAAGCTCGAATGACAAAGGACCAGGGACGAAGGACGAAGGGACGTCTCCCGTAGTCGTCCTCGACCTGGGCGGAGACCCGGCCGGGGCCAAGGTCATGGCCTCGATTGCCGAAGGCATGCGACCCGGGGATTACTCGGGTCTTTTTGTTCTGAACTCCCGCCGGCCGTTCACCGCCACGGTTGAAGCGGCCAAGCGGATGATGGACGGGATCAGTTCCGCGGCGAAGATAGGCGTGGACCGTATCGTGGTGAATTCGCACTTGATTGACGAGACCACGTCCGCGGTCATCGAAGAGGGGATTGCGCTGGGCGAGGAGTTGTCCCGCGCAACCGGCGCCGCCATTGCTTTCGTGGCGGTTCAGCGCGAGATGCTTGAGCGGTTCGACGCGGCCGGGTGCCGCTACCCGGTGATGGTGCTTGAACGGCTGATGCTGAAGCCGTGGGAACCGTCGAATTGGCTGGGGAAGTACAGGATTGGCGTTTCTGAAATAGTGAATTGAGAATACTGAATAGTGAAAGACGGATGGCGAACAGTGAGTTGTGAATGGTGGGTGGTGAAACCCGCCTTTCATAATTCTCTATTCACCATTCACTATTCTCCTAAAGGAGTATTATG
>CAZVCQ010000510.1:0-2470 GCA_964626085.1 uncultured bacterium | reverse complement strand
GCGTTGTATGCTATGCTCGTGGCGTGCGAGAATTCGTCTCAAGCCGCGATGATGGCGCCGACCGAAATCCTGGCCGAGCAGCACTTCCAGACCTGGCACGAACGGTTGGCCGGCATCGGTGTGAAGTCGGCGTTGCTGACCGGCTCGACCAAGGCGGCCGAGCGCCGGGAGATCATCGCCGGCCTCGAATCCGGAGCGGTGCAGCTCGTGTTCGGCACGCACGCCCTCATCGAGGAGGAAGTGAAGTTCGACCGGCTCGGGTTGGTCGTGGTCGACGAGCAGCACCGGTTCGGGGTGCGGCAGCGGGCCGCACTGCTGAACAAGGGTCTGAACCCGGACTTCCTGGTCATGACCGCGACCCCGATTCCGCGAACTCTGGCGATGACCCTATACGGTGACCTCGATTCCTCCATCCTCGACGAGAAGCCGCCGGGCCGGCGCCCGGTCGCGACCAAGCTGATGAGCGGGCTCGATCGCGACACGGTCTACCAGTCGACGGTACGGCACCTGGATGCGGGGGAGCAGGCGTTCGTGGTCTGTCCGTTGATTGAGGAGTCGGAGAAGCTCGACCTGGCTTCGGCGGTGAAGACGTTCGAGCAGACCAAGGCGGCGCTGCCCAAGCACCGGGTCGGGCTGGTCCACGGCCGGATGAAGGCTGAAGAGCGAGGGGAGCTGATGGAGCGGTTCCGGAAGAAGGAACTCGACCTGCTGGTCGCGACTTCGGTCATCGAGGTCGGAGTGGACGTGCCGGATGCCACCGTGATGATCATCGAGCACCCGGAGCGGTTCGGGCTGGCCCAGCTCCACCAGTTGCGGGGTCGTATCGGCCGCGGCTCCAAGCAGTCGTTCTGCATCCTGCTCGCGTCCCGGCTCGGGCTCGGCGATGCCCGCGAGCGGCTCGATTTCTTCGTGCGCACCAACGACGGGTTCGAGCTGGCCGAGAAGGATATGGAACTGCGCGGGCCCGGCGAGATGCTCGGAACCCGGCAACATGGGCTTCCCGACCTGCGGGTCGCGGACATCGGCCGCGACCGCAAGGTATTGCGGCAGGCGCGCAAAGACGCATTCCGGTTGGTGAAGCTTGACCCGGAACTCAAGCAGTCCCAGAATAGCTGTATCCGGAGAACGCTCCTGACCCGATATCACGGCCGCAGCGAACTGCTGCGGGTGGGCTAGGTAGGGATAGGGAGGAAATGACAAAGTCAGAAGGGGAAATGACAAAGGTAGAAGGGGAAATGACGGAGTCAGAAGGGGAAAGGGCAAAGGCAGAAGGGGAGGTGGCGAAGTTGGAACTGAGGCCCAATCGCCAGGTGATGTCCTTGTTGGCCTTTGTCGCTCTACTGGTGCTCTCCTGCAGTTCTCCGGGGCAGCGGCTGATCGGGCCGCTGCGCGAGGTGACGGTCATCTCCGCCCAATGGGACCAACTGGAGGCGACCGTTCGGTCGATTCTCCAGGAGCCAATCTCCACCCCGCAGCCCGAGCCTGAGTTCAAGGTAAGGGTCGGCACAGCCGGCAAGTTCGACACCTATTCCAAGTTCCGCATCGTCTTCCTCATCGGTACGACCCAGGACACGCTAATCCGCCAGATTCTGGGCCCGCGGGCCGACTCCCTGTCCGAAGGCGACTTCGGTCTGCTCAAGGTGCCCAATCCGTGGGTCAAAGGCCAGTTCGCGCTCATCTTCATCGCCCGCGATACTTCAAAGCTCGGGGCCGGGCTGCAAGTCTATGCGGCGCGGATTCGGCAGACGCTGCGCGGGATCGTGCTCGACCAGATGGCGAAGGCGGTTTACATCGAAGGAGTCGAGAAGAAGTCGACCGAGGAATTGGGCACCAGGTACGCGTTCACGATTGACGTTCCCCGTCGATGGTTCATCAATGAAGAAAACGCGGCCGAGAGGTTCATCTACCTGTACGGGCACGTGCCGGACCGGAACGTGTTCGTCTACTGGCAGGATACCACCCGGGCACTGGTTCCGGAGTCCCTCTCCGTTCTGCGTGACCGGCTCACCGGTCGGTTCTACGACGGCGACTCAATCGACCGACGCTTCCTGCAGGCCGAGACTATCGCTTACCTCGCCGGGCCCTGTGTTCGGCTCTCCGGAGTCTGGAAGAACGACCGGGACGTTATCGGCGGGCCGTTCGTCAACTACTCATTCAACTTCCAGGGCCGGTTCTACATGGCGGATGGACTGGTGTTCCACCCCGGGAAACTCAAACTCGACGCGCTGGCTCAGACCGAGGCCGTGATCCGGACCCTGACGCCGAAGTAGCTAGACCGCCCGCTGGTAGACGCGGTAGGTCTTGTACAGCTTGCCGCCCCACATCAGGATGGGGCGGATGATGCCCACATTGTCTTCGAGAATCATGGAGACTTCGCCCCACTTGTACCCGAGCTTACGCGCGCCCATAAACGACTCGTAGTAGAGCAGCGAGTCGAAGCCCAGGTTGTGGAACTTGCGCTTGACGCCGA
>CAZVCQ010000509.1:0-2472 GCA_964626085.1 uncultured bacterium | reverse complement strand
GGTCGATATTGACCTTGGTGCGCTCGCCGATGGTACCGTTCAGGACCACCGAGAGCTGTTGTTCCATCTTCAACTCCGGGAGCAGACTGCTGCTGCCGAACGATTGGGCCGCGCCGCGGACAAAGGTCTGACGCCCGCCGAGCGTAATCCGGTCTCTCCCGGATATATCGATCTTGCTCCCCTCGCCGAAGAGCGGGAGCTTGGGCAACTGGATGTCCGGAATCAGGCCCGAGGCGTCGGCCGCAAGCTCCTGCTTCTCCCGGTTTCGCTGCGCCTCATCCTGCCAGGCCTCGCGGACCGACTGGGCGAGCTGATAGTCGAGGTATTCGTCGATCGGCAGCACCTGCTCAACCCCTATGTAGTAGTCCCCGCGCCAGCGCTCAAGGTAGACGAGGCCCAGCGTGTAGTCAACCCGAGGTACGATCCGCGGCGGGTCGTACAGCGAATAGGCCGATGCGATGCCGGCCGCAACTGCCAGCAGGAGGACCGTCTTTCTCATCGGCAAGGCGCTATGCGTGAGACGTTATGCGTGAGCCGTCAGGATCTGCTGTAGCCTGTCGGCCAGTTTCTCCGGCGAGAGCCCGGCCTGGTCAAGGAGCCAGCTTCTCGGTCCCTGTTCGTAGAAACGGTCATCGAGCCCGATAGAGGTCACACGGGCATCCCTCCCCGCCTGTTCGGCCAACTCGCGGACCCCGGCGCCGAATCCGCCGGCAAGTACGTTCTCCTCGACGGTGACGATGACGCGGTGCCGGTCAGCGAGCGACAGAATCAGACTCCGGTCCAGCGGCTTAACGAAACGGGAGTTCACCAGCGTCACATCCAGTCCCCGGTCTTTCAGGACGTCGGCCGCGCGACTCGCGACGCATGCCATGTAGCCCACTGCCAGGATGCACCCGACGTCCCCTTTCCTCAGCACCTCGGCCTTGCTGAGTTCGACCGGCGCCATGCCGGGTCGCGGGTGCGAACCTGAGCCGCCGCGCGGGTATCTGATGGCCGTCGGTCCGGCCTGGTACCCGATGGCGAATTCGAGCATTGCCGCAAGTTCGGCCTCATCCATCGGCGCCATTACTGTCAGACCCGGCACCATACTGAGGTACGACAGGTCGAACACCCCATGATGGGTCGGCCCGTCCTCACCGACGAGGCCGCCACGGTCTACCGCCAGCACGACCGGAAGTTTCTGCAGGCAGACGTCCTGGATGACCTGGTCCAGCCCGCGCGCCAGGAACGTGGAATACACGGTGACCACCGGCCTCGCGCCCGCCATCGCCAGTCCTGCTCCAAAGGCGACCGCGTGCTGCTCGCAGATGCCGACGTCGAATAGACGGTTGGGGAACTTCTCACGAAACGGCAAGAGACCGGTACCGAGGCACATCCCCGCGGTAACGGCGACCACCCGTTCGTCCTTGCCGGCGAGTTCCACCATCTTCGCACCGAAAGTCCCGGTGAACGTGGGCCCGGACGACGCAGCCGGCCGGCCCGTGTCGACGTCAAAGGGCCCGGTGCCGTGAAACACCTCCGGGCGACGCATCGCCGGCTCGTAGCCCTTGCCCTTGCGCGTAACCACGTGTACGAGAACCGGCCCGTGCAGTCGTCGCACGCGCTTAAACGTATCAAGGAGCTCCGCCAGATTGTGACCATCCACCGGCCCGACGTAGCGGAACCCGAGCTCCTCGAACAGGATGCTCGGCACCACCAGGTTCTTGAGTCCTTCCTGGAGCTTGCGCGCCGCAACGCGGGACCTGCCGCTCAGGTCTTCGGGCAGGAGACCGAGCAGATTCCACGCATCGGCGCGCATCCGGTTGTACATCTTGCCGGTTATCATCCGGTTGAGGTAGCCGGCCATTGCGCCGGTGCTGCGGGCAATCGACATCTCGTTGTCGTTCAGCACCACGACGATGTCCTGCTTCAGGCAGCCGGCGTTGTTCAGGGCCTCGAACGCCATCCCGGCGGCAATCGAACCATCGCCGATGACCGCAACCGAACGGCGGCTCGAACCTCGCAGCCGGTCACCAACCGCGGTGCCAAGCGCGACACTAATCGAATCCCCGGAGTGGCCGGTATCGAACGTGTCGTACTCGCTCTCCGACTTCTTTGGGAATCCGGAAATGCCGCCCTTGGTGCGAAGCGTCGCGAACCGGTCTCGCCGGCCGGTGATTATCTTGTGGGCGTAGCACTGGTGTCCGACGTCCCAGATGATCTGGTCATTCGGCGTGTCGTAGACGCTGTGGAGAGCCAACGTCAACTCGACAACGCCGAGGCTCGGGGCCGTGTGACCGCCGTTCTTGGCGGTCGTTTTGACGATCAACTCCCTTATCTCGCCCGCCAGCTCCTGCAACTGGGCCAGCGACATCCGCCGGACATCAGCCGGTGAACGGACTTCGTCAAGCAAAGCCATACTAGGACCTCCGATGCAGAACCAGCCCGGGAAACCCCGCCAGATTCCGGTAGGCTGCGCCCAGGGAACGGAAC
>CAZVCQ010000508.1:0-2477 GCA_964626085.1 uncultured bacterium | reverse complement strand
CCCGACGCCGATGGAGGGGTCTCTTCGGTGTAACTGCTCACTCGCTGCCTCCGGCAGCGCGATGTCCCGAAGCTTCCCGAAATAGGGTGCCTGTCCCTGGTTCGCCCCGTGAGGCGCAGGCGAAAGCCAACCGGGCGCAGCTCGTCCCACTTCTCGCTCAAGTCGGAGTGTGCTACTTCATCCAGGGCCGACTGGGCCACGCGCTGCAGGAATTCAGGGAATCCGACCTTCTGGCAGAGTTTCAGAAGGACCGGCAAGCGCGAGCTTCGGCCTTCAACAACATCGGAGTCATCCGCCATGAGTATGGGGAACTGGAGAGCGCGCTCGAGGAATACGGGAAAGCGCTCGCCACGGCCCGCGAATCCGGCGACCAACGGCTCGTGGCCCTCTGCCTCGGAAACACCGGGAACATCCAGCGTGAGAAGGGCGAATTCGGCAACGCGCTCAAGTCACATCAGGACGCATTGGAGATATCACTTCGAATCGCCGACCAACCGGGCGTCGTGAGCGCCATGTGCAACATCGCGAGCGTCCGCCGCGACAAGGGCGAACTCGACAAGGCGCTGGAGTTCTACTCGGAAGCGCTGGAGTCGGCCCGCGAGATCGGCGACAACTACGCGTATGCGGTCGTACTCGGCAACATCGGCGGCGTCCACTACGACCGGGGGGGATCTCAACCGGGCGCTCGGGTTCTACGAGGACGCGCTGGCTCGGGTTCTCAAGCTCGGGCATCTGGCTGGCGCGGCCACCGAACACGGGAATATCGGGCTGATCCTGGCCAAGAAGAGCCCTGACGAGCGGGCCGTACCCGACCTCGTGGAGGCGCTGACCATTCTCCTGACCATCGGCGCGGTCCCGGGTCAACTCCAGGCGCTGCTCGGGCTGTCCAGTTGTGACGACTCGCTCGGTCGGAAGCGGATGAAGGAACTGCTCCTGCAAGTCGGGCTAACGCCCGAAGGCAGTGTCGAGATGCTCGGCCGGGTCGACCAGCTACGCAGGCGACGACCCTGGCCGAGGAAGAGACGCTAGCCGGTCACCGATTCGCCACAACCGGCCGCTACGTGGTCGCCGCCTCGGCTATGCAGCCAAGGCCGCGGGACGAGCCGCAGGCGCGGCCAATCTACAATCTGGAATGGGTTGGCTGTCTGGAATCAGGAGTCCGCTACTGCGAACCAGGAATCAGGAACTGATAGCTCGCGCCTTTGGCGTGACGGCAGGGGAGACGCCGCCCGCGCGTCAGGAATCGCTTGTCGGGTCGCCGGGGCTGGCACGCCAGTGCGGACTGGAGGCGGCTACTTCCGCAGAGTCGGCTCTATCTGCTCCACGGTCCGCTGGAGACTGCCCAATGAGAGCGATAGGTTCTTCAACTCGGAGCCTATATGCCCGAGAGAGCCGATACCTCTTAAGAGGCAGTACGCGGCCGACGAGTTTGGCACTTCCTCGTACATCATGCACTTCGTGGCCACACAGGTGATATGGGGTGGTCCACCCATCAGTGGGCATATTCGGGTTTCGGGTTTGCGTTGCATCATCGTGATTCTCCTTTCGTCTCGGCGGCGGGCTCGTGTTCCATCGCGGACATTATCGAGAACCTGGTTCTGTTGTCAAGGCGGCGGGGTTGGATGGCCGACAGCTTGCGGCTAACGGCTGACGGCGTACGGTCTACGGTGTGCGGTTCACGGGCAACGGCTCACGGCTTGCGCTGATAGCAGGGGAGACGCCGCCCGCGCGTCAATGATCCTCCATCGCGTGCCCGGGATTTCCCCGTATCGGGTAGCTCGTGTCGGCTCCCCAGGCTCCGACCTCTTTCAAGAAGTCACCTGTGCCGAGAAGGCCTGCCGCCCAGAGAAACGCCCGGTCTCGTTCCGGGACATCGCGAAGGCGGAGCCATCTGACGTCGACCAGAATCTCACGGCCGGCGGGGACTTCCGGGTCGCTTCCAAGAGCTGGTGTCTGATCACCGATTTCAACGAGGAAGGAGTATGTCTCGTCGTCAGGTGCGTAGCAGACGTGGGAAATCTCCCGCACGACGACTCCGCTGACCTTGCACTCCTCCCGCAGTTCACGAAGAGCGCCCTCTTCGGCAGTCTCGCCAGGCTCCTGCGCTCCACCGGGCAAACACCACCACTCTTCTCCGTCGCTTCGGTGCTTGACCATCAGAACCGCGTTGTCCCTCACGACAATCGCCTGGACGCGTGGCGTCTTCGCCCTTGACAGAGTGGACCGCGCTTCAGTCGCCTTCATCTAGACCACAGCACTGCTGGTTTCAACCTGGATCCGGTCACGACGCGATTCTAGGACTCGCGGGCGGGGATGTCAAATCGGCGGGCGGAATCTGCCAAGATGTCCCGAAGCTTCCCGCAATAGGATGCCTGTTCTGGCTCCGATCCTTGACGCGCTTCGGATTAGAAATTGGGAAGTGTCCCCATATGCGCTAACTTAAGGAGTTGACTCAGGGCTGGGTGACCATAGAATTG